>JAICHC010000033.1 GCA_025922795.1 Candidatus Binatia bacterium
CAGGAAAGTTTGGCGAGAAAGCCGAACAGGCTAAGAATTTGTTTTCGGCCGCGTCCCAGGGTCAACGGCGCATGCAGGCGCGCAGAAAAGGAGGCGCCGCCGACGCGGTCGAGATTCTTAAGGCCGATGTACCCCAGCGCCGCCGCAACCTTTTTGGCGTAATCTATCTTCAACGGCGCGCCCTCGGCCATAGACCGGCTGGTGTCGACCAGAAGATAAATGTTCATCTCTTCTTCCGAAGTAAACACTTTGAGCAAAACGCGCTCGAGACGCCGGTAAATATTCCAGTCAACGTAGCGCAGATCGTCACCGCGCTGATAGCGCCGGTAGTCGGAGAACTCCAAGCTGAAACCTCTGCGTGCTGCCGCATGCTCGCCCTTGGCGCCGGCCCAACTCAAGCGTTTGGCGACCAGATGCAAACGCTCGAGTTTTTTCAAAAACTCGGTGTCGAAGAACGTCTCGGGTTGCGCCTCGCGGGTCTCGCGAGGGAGGGCTGCAATCACTGGCGCCTGGCCCGCGTTCCGAGCCACGCGGGGAATCTTGTGTCCGGCGCTACGCAACAACTTCGCAACGGCGGCGCCGATCTTGGCCGGCGACGTTTCAAAACTCGAAACTCGAAAGTTGAAACTCATCAGGCTCTATTCGACTTCTGCCACATGGCCGGCGATCTCACCCAAGATTTTTTCCGCGTTGACGCCCTCGGCATCGGCTTCCAAGTTGAGGATCAAACGATGGCGCAAGCTCGGCAGTAATAAACTGCGCACGTCGTCGAAGGCGACATTCGGCCGGCCGGTGAACAGCGCGCGCGCCTTGGCCGCCAAGATCAGGCTCTGTAGTCCACGCGGGCTCGCTCCATAGAGAACGAACTTTTGCGCCAAGCCGCCTGTGCCGTTGCCCTGCTTCTCATGCGGATGCGTGCCCAGCACCAATCGAACCGCGTAATCTTTGACTACGTCGGCCAGCGGTACTTCGCGCACCCACTGGCGCATGTGCATGATCGCCGGTCCGTCCAAGATCTCGCGCACTGCGGACGGCGGTGCCGCTGTGGTGAGATCGGCGATGCGGCCCAGCTCCTCACGGCTGGGGTATTGCAGCAGTAATTTAAAAAAGAACCGGTCGACCTGCGCCTCCGGCAGTGGGTAGGTCCCTTCCATCTCGATCGGATTTTGTGTTGCCAGGACCATGAACGGACTTTCCAGCCGATGGATCTTGCCGCCGACCGTGACGCTCTGCTCCTGCATTGCTTCCAACAGCGCCGATTGCGTCTTCGGCGTAGCGCGGTTGATCTCATCGGCCAGGACGATGTTCGCGAACACCGGACCGCGCTGAAAATCGAACACCTTGCGTCCCGCAGGATCATCCGTGAGCATGTTCGTCCCGGTGATGTCCGCCGGCATGAGATCGGGGGTAAATTGAATGCGCGAGAAACTGAGACTCAAGATCTCACCCAGACGGCGCACCATCAGAGTCTTGCCTAAGCCCGGCACGCCTTCGAGCAAGCAGTGGCCGCCGCACACCAGAGCGATAAATACCTGCTCGATCAGCTCTTCATGGCCGACGATCACCCGCGCCATCTCCGACTTCATCTGGTTAAATGAGGCGCGTGCGCTGTCGATCCGTCGCTCGATCTCCGTCGCTGGGTCCATAGGTTAAATTCTCCTCAGGCTCTGAACCGACCCTTATGGCTGGGAATGGAAGGCTTGGGATCGAAAACCGATCATTCCGATTGTCCATTACTCCAACCCGTTCCGCGCATTCACTTGTTCCCCTCTCCCAGTGACAAAAAGTAGTTCTTGATCGTCTC
Organism: Candidatus Binatia bacterium; assembly: GCA_025922795.1. Next base: position 1,805 of record JAICHC010000033.1, read on the forward strand.
TTTGAGCGCCTCGGGTACGCGCTCGGAATTCAGTTCTTGCTCGGCCTGTCGGCGGTAAGAAGCGACCACTTCCTCCTGCGAGACCGTGCTCTTTCCCGGCGTCGGTTTGCCTTTGAAAAATAATGACGTGCTCTCACCCGCACCGAGCGCGCCTTTCACTTGAGTCGAAGCGTCGGCGCGAAACTCCGGCAACGAATGATGTTCTTCGGCACGCTTTCCCGGCTCTTTGCCGGGCAGACTGTTGTGATTCTTCTCTTTGACACCGTCGGGCGCCGGATCTTCTTTGCCTGGACCGCTGCTGCGTGCCCAATTCTCGCCTGGCTCCCCGCGGCCTTGCTTCATCATCTGCTGTAAATATTGCTGCGCGTCCAACAACGCCCGGCGATCCAACTCGCCTGTGACCTCTTGCTCGAGCTTGTCGAGATACGACTTAAGCTCGCTCCGCGCCGGACTCTGCCCACCTCGGTCCGCCTTATCCAAGCGCCGCTTGAGCTGCGGCAGCGCCGCCAGCCGTTCCATCCATTGCCGGCCGAACTCCTCGGCGCCCTTCGGCAGATCCGGGAGCTGCGCGAGGTCGCGCGCCGCCGCCAGTTCAGCTTTGAGGTCCTTAAGACTCTGCTGGCTTTCCGCCGCCGAAAAGAGATCCTTTTCGCTGTCCGAATTCGCCGCTTCCTCGAATTTTTTGGCTATCCCGGCCAAGTCCTTTTTGAACGATTCGTCGGCGGTGTTCTTTTCAAGCCCCGCGCGGGCGACTTTCTCGAGCTCCTGGCCCATCTGGAGGCTTTCCCGCAAGCCTTCGTCGCGGGCTTTTTCCTGGAGCTCGCGCGCGTATTCACGCGCCTTGTGGGCCAACGTCTGAGGTGCCGAGGAACGATCAACGGAAAAATCCCAGCGGTCAAAATCGAGCCATAACAAAGTAAACCAGAGAACAAAGAGCGGCAGGGCGAGATACGCCGGCCAACTCCAACGGCGCGGAAAGAGCGCGCGCGGATCGACCGTAGACAGTCTTGCCTGGGCCTGTTTGAAAACCAGCTGCGCCGCCGGGCTTGGGTCGGCGCGCGCCGACAGTTCCCAGGCGGTCACCGCGCGCTCTTCGAGCGCGAGCGCCTTGTCGAGCAACCTTGCCGCATGCGCGTCATCCCGACACGCCCACCGGCGCCGATAAAAGAAGCACGGCGCAAGCGCGCCGAACAAAAAGACCGGAACGAGCCAGCGCAACCAATCGATCGGCAATAAAACATGCAACGGAAAAATCAGCAGCGCCAACGCGAACGCCGCGCCAAGTGCGGCGGCGCAAATCTGCTCGTGCCGTTTCCGCCGCTCCCAGCCGATCTGCTCGGCGAGCTTACGTTTTATCTGATCCATGACGGTGCTCACAACAGCGGCTCCCGCGCCAACGCCCAGCGATGTACGGCGTAACCGGTAGCGCCGAGAAAAAAATGAAAAGTAAGGTGCACCACAGTTCCGGACCATTGCCAACCGAAGAGGGACAGTGGCGGCAGTTCCTGGCGGCTCAGCAGGGCGAGGACAAACGCCACCGGATTTAACGGCAGATAAAAAAGCGCCGACAGAAAAATCAAGCAAACAAAAAAACTACGAATAAAAACCTGGCGGCTTTCGATGCGGCGCTCCCAAACGGCCAAGGTCGCCAGTCCCCAGACCCCGTACGCCAGGGCGTAAAACGGCAACAGCAGCAGAGTTAGGGCGATGATCGCGAGCGGAGTGCGCGCGATGGCACCGGCCCAGATCAATAAAGGTCCACACAGCAACAGCGACACTCCGACATGCACCACCAGAAAGTACAATTGAGCCCAGCTGACCGAAGCGACAGGCTGCGCCTGGTCGCGCAGCCAGTGTTTGAGCGGCTTGAAGCGCCAGGGCGCGAATTCTTGATTGGCCACGCGCAAAGCGAAATAGACCATGAGCACCAATGCCGTTACGGCTGAAACTTTAAACAGGCTCGCCGACCCGCTCCACATCTGAGCGTCTAAGGATGGCACATACAAGGACAGGAATTCTACCGGGGCGAGGATCACGAGCATATAAAAGTAAACAGCAAATCCATGCCCTTCGTCAAAATAGACGGCGAGGCTCTCGCGCCAGACGGGATTGTCTTTCATTCCTCCTCCTCTCCCGGCAGCGGAAAAATAGCCCGGAACAGCGTATAATCCTGAGCTTGAATGCGCGGATCGTCGATGCGCACGAGCGACTCGGGGTTTTTGACCCAGCCAAAGAAAACTGCCGCGCCACTGATCCAGCGCGAATCACCGTCACGCGGGAACATCGAGGAGTGAAACAAGATATCGCGCGTCTTATCGGCGAAAGTCATTTCGCGCAAGTTCAGAGTTTCCGCGCGCGCCGCTCCGGTCGCGTTGTTGACTTGGCTATCGGACAGCGGAAAAACCTGGCGCAAGCTCTCGCCGCGCGGCACCACGCCAATATCGAAACGTTGCCCCGGAACCAACAGCCAGCAGTTGACCAGATCCTTGCCACTGCGATTATTGACGCGCATGACCAAGCGATCCGCGTAGGCTTCAAATTCGGCGCCGACCCCGAATCGGTCAACACGGCGCAGGCGGTACAGCCGATAGTCCCACTCGCGCAGCGGCAAGCGATAACGGCTCGCGCCGCCGGCGTCCTGGGTGACGACCGCAGCTTCCGAGTTATCGCGAGCGCGGCTGGTGACCGGGGTCAAATCGATCCAGCCGCGATCGAGCTGCAAGTCGTACTGGCGCAGTTGAGTCGAGAACAACGCTAGATTGGCCTGCGTATCGACGAATCCCTCGCCGCTGTTCTCCAGCACGGTGGAAACCAGTAGCACCCCGTCGGGAATATTGCCGCCATGGCTGAAATGGACGTAGCCCGCCGCCGTGCCGCCGGTGACGAACGTCATCAGCGCAACGAATAGTCGGCGCGGCGCGAGACGTTTTTTTTGCCAAAGCCAGGCAATTGCGCCGATACCAACCAGATAACCGGACATGGCGAGGAAAAGCGAGGCGGAAGGCACATAGGTGGCGATGAACTTAGGGCTCGCGATCAACTGATTGAACACCGCATCGCTCCATTCGGTGCGTGGCAGCGGCTCTTCGGCGCTAGCAGGCGCCAGCAGCGGTTGTAAGAACTTAGGCAAGCCTTCCCATTTGGATAGTGGCGGGCGGCCGATGTCGAGGGCGAGATACGTAATTCGCCCCCGGCCGCGGCTCGTTTCCACAAGCATGGGAAGTCCGTCGATCTCAGCGAGCGCTTTACCGCTTAAGACCGTCGAGGCCTGCGTCCACACGCCAGGCAGTGCGGCCTCCGGCTGATTGTTGTCCGGCGCGGGCGCAAACGAAACTTGTTTGGCGCCGCTCACACGGACGGGCAGAAAACGCGCCAGCGCCGGCTCCTGGTAGAGCGCGTAGTTCAGGCTGCCGATGATCAACATACGGCCGCCGGCGGTGAGCCAGTGGTCGAGAGCAAGAAGCTGCGCGCGCGACAGCTCGCGCAGCGATTGGTCATAGAGGATTAGATGGGAAACGCCGAGCAGCGCACGTGAATCGGCGGCAAGCTCGCCGGGCGATACAGTGACCAGCCGTCGACTTTGCGGCAGAGCGGTGAACGCAATAGGGGGAAACGCGCTGCTGCCGCTCATCAGCAAGAGGACGGGGCCCGGCGAGAAGTGACGGCGCAAATCGATCTCGCGCTGCGCCTTAGCCCCGGCGGCGTCGAATCTAATGGATAATGGCCGGCTGATAAAATCAGGATCGACGGTGAGCTGAACCGATTTGCGCGATTGGCCGCCGAGAAAAACCTCGCGCCGGTACTTAGCCAGGTACGGCGCGCCGCCTTTGGTCGCACCGCCCTTCCAGACCTGAACCTCCAGAATTCCTTCGACCGGGCGGCCAGTGTTACTTAGCCCGACCTCGAGTGGAAACGGATGCCCGAGTTGAAAGACGCCATGAAAGCCGACGCGAGGCTCAATCAAAATCTCCGATCGCGCCGGTGTCGCGCTCGAGGCTAAGAACAACAGGCCGGCGGCAATTAAATGCGCGTCGAACCTAAACTTACACTCGTTAAATTGAGGCAAGCGCCGGGAACCGAGGCGCCGTCGGGAGGAGAGATTTAGCGCAATGCGTATGGCTGAAAAGGACATATTTCCTTTCCAGAATGGCCCGTCCCACTCGTGGCAACGACTTTATTCGATGTATTCCACGCTGAGTATGTCGAAAGTTCGGACACCTGTCGGAGTGTGTACTTGAACTTCGTCTCCTTCGCTCTTGCCGATCAAGGCGCGGGCGACTGGGGAGCTGATTGAAATCTTGCCGTTCTTCGGCTCCGCTTCATGATCGCCGACGATCTGATATACCACCTTATCTCCCGTGTCACCATCGGCCAGGGACACAGTAGCGCCGAAAACGACTTTATCGCCTGATAGTTTGGCGACTTCGATGACCTGGGCGCGCGCCAGCTTGTCCTCGATCTCACGGATCTGCACATCGAGCAGCGATTGGCGGTCCTTGGCGGCGTGGAATTCGGCGTTCTCCGAAAGATCGCCGTGGCCGCGCGCCTCCTCGATCTCACGAATATTTCGTGGCCGCTCGACGGTCTTTAACCGCTTCAGTTCCTCCACGAGAAATTGGTATCCCTTGCTCGTCATCGGCACGCTTCCTTCAGCCATATCGTCCACTCCTCGCTAAAAATAAAAACCCCTCGGAATCGCTCCCGAGAGGCCTGAAAAAATCGTTGGCATTCTACCAGCTGCTAATCTCTAATGAACCAATTCTAACATCGACGGCAACGAATTCAACTCCACTCGAGGCACACTTGGGCAATGAACCTCGGCCAAAAAAAGAAAATCCAGGCTTTGGCCCGGCAATTAGGGACCAGCGACGACGCCGTTTTGGATCAATCATGATTTTCGACTGCTGCGGATTCAATCGGTCTCGACGCGTATAATATAAAAAGGTTGCGCCTGACTTCGGCTCATGCCCGCTTTATCGGGCCAAAAACGTGACAGGCCACACCGTGGTGATCGACGTCATAATCGAGCGGCGGTTCGGTCTGACTGCAGAGCGGGGCCCGGTAAGCACAACGCGGGTGAAACGTGCAACCGGGCGGCGGATTCACCGGACTGGGCACGTCGCCTTCCAGCACCACTCGCTCCTTTTTTCGGTTGGTGTCGGGCATGGGCACGGCCGAGAGCAACGCACGCGTGTATGGGTGCTTGGCATCGCGATAAATAGTCTCGCTATTCGCGATCTCGACCACCTTGCCCAGATACATAATGGCGACCCGGTGGCTGATGTGCTCGACCACGCGCAAATCATGGGAGATAAAAAGATAGGTGAGATGCATCTTTTCCTGCAGTTCCTGCAAAAGATTGATGATCTGCGCCTGGATGGACACATCGAGCGAGGACACCGGCTCGTCGCAAACGATAAACTTAGGACTCACGGCAAGCGCCCGGGCGATGCCAATGCGCTGGCGCTGGCCGCCGCTAAACTCATGCGGGTAACGGGCGTAATGATCTTCGCGCAAGCCGACCTGATGGAGCAAATCGATGACCCGGTCGCGCTTGCCCTTGCCTTTGGCGAGCTTGTGAATCTCCAAGCCTTCGCCGACGATATCGCCGACGCGCATGCGCGGATTGAGCGAGGCGTAGGGGTCCTGAAAGATAATTTGCATTTCGCGCCGCATGTCGCGCAGCTCGCGTGGGTGCAGCGCTAAAAGATTTTTATCGTGAAAAATTACCTCGCCGCTGGTCGGTTCGATGAGCCTGAGAATCGCCCGGCCCAAGGTAGATTTGCCGCAACCCGATTCCCCGACCAAGCCAAGAGTTTCGCCTTCGTTGATCGTCAAGCTAACGCCGTCGACGGCCTTAAGGCTGCCTTTATTGCGCGAAAACAGCCCTTCGCCGACGGGGAAGTGTTTTTTTAGATTGCGGATTTCTAACAAGCTCATATCAACAGACTAAATGCCGAGGATTGCGGATCGAGGATCGAGAATTGCGATCTTCCATCCTCAAGCGTCGATCCTCGATTTCTCCCGCGTTTCCGTATGCGGAAAGTGGCAAGCGACGGTATGTTTCGGCTCTTTCTCCACCAGCTCGGGCTCCATTTGCGCGCACAGATCGGCGGCCCTGGGACAGCGGTCACGGAAGCGGCAGCCGCTCGGAAGATTTAGTGGATTCGGCACCACACCCGGTATTGCATCCAGCCGTTTTTTCTTTTGCCCGGTAGCGCCTGGCAGCGAGTTCAGCAAACCCACAGTGTAAGGATGAAAGGGGTGATTGAAGATCGCCCGGGTGTTCGACCGCTCTACGATCTTCCCGGCGTACATAATCGCCACTTCGTCGGCCTGCTCGGCAACCACGCCTAGGTCATGGGTAATCAGCAACAGGGCCATGCCGCCGATCTTTTGCTGCAGCTCTTTCATCAGTTCGAGAATCTGCGCCTGAATCGTCACGTCCAAAGCCGTGGTCGGCTCGTCGGCGATCAACAGACTCGGGTTGCATGAGAGCGCCATGGCGATCATGACGCGCTGGCGCATGCCGCCGCTCAGCTGATGCGGATAGGCATCGACGCGCGATTCCGGGTCGGCGATCTTGACCAGGCGCAACATTTCTATAGTTTTTGCCCGGGTTTCTTTCTTGCCCAATCCTTGGTGCAACTTGATCGCCTCACCGATCTGATTGCCGACGGTGAACACCGGATTGAGCGAAGTCATCGGCTCTTGAAAGATCATGGAGATTTCATTGCCGCGAATCTTGCGCATCTCTTCGTTGTTGAGCTTCAATAGATCACGACCACGGTAGAGGATTTCTCCCCCGACGATCTTCCCCGGCGGCGACTGGATCAGGCGCATGATCGACAGGGAGGTGACGCTCTTGCCGCAGCCCGACTCGCCGACCAGACCAAGAGTTTTACCCTCCCCGATCTCGAAACTTACGCCGTCTATGGCGCGAACTTCACCCTCAGGAGTAAAAAAAGACGTCTGAAGATTTCTGACCTGGAGTAAATCAACCATGATTGGAGCGATGCTGCGTCATTTTTCTAACTGCTTCAACCCCGATGGACTGGGCTCAACATCCGCGGATCGAATATTACGATAGCATCTCCCATACCATTAAATCCCGGCACTGCCAACAATTCCGACGCCATTAAAGCGAGCACGCCAGAATTGCGCGGCTTCAATGGCGTTCATGATCATGGCTTGAATTTGATGTCTATGCAGAGTAGACGAACGATGGCGCAAGGGGGAAAATTCTTGCTTGGCCTTGGAACTGTTTTGAACGACTGGAGCCATTGGAGTTGTTCAGATCGTTCACAGAGTTCAAATCCGAAGTAATAAGCGAGCACTAGCCGCACGCAACAACTTCGCAGGAGCTATTCATGGGCCGGATCAAAACTCTTGATGAAATCAAAGCGATGGTTCGCGAGCGCACCGGCAAACGGAACATTTTTCGCCTCGCTAAGCGCGAAGATGTCGAGTCCGTGCTGGCCCATCTGACCAGCAAAGATCCCGAGCTTTGGGCCAAAGAATGGGCGCGCGTAGCAAAACCTTATGAACAAAGAGGCGCGCAAATGGAACAATCGGGCAAGTTTAAAGAAGCCCGCGACGCTTACATCCAGGCTTACGCTTACTACGCCACCGGGCGCTATCCCACGCCGCATACAGCGGGAAAAATGGCATGCTTTCGCAAGAGCCTCGAGATGTACGAAAAGGCCGGCGCCTATTTCGAGCCCAAACTGGAAAGAGTTGAAATTCCGTTCAGCGCTCAGAAAATCCCACTTTATGTGCGCGTCCCCGAGGACGGCCGAAAGCATGTCCGTTGTCATCAACTTCGGCGGCATCGATTCCTTCAAAGCGGAGAGCTACGAGTATGATGAAGGCTTGCAAAGAGCGGGTATGGCGAGCTGCGCCGTCGACATGCCCGGCGTCGGCGAGTGCCCGGTCAAAGCATCTTCCAGCGCAGCTGCGATTTTCACCGCAGTGATCGATTACCTAGAGAAGCGACCCGATGTCGACCCCGAGCGAATCGCTATCATGGGGCGGAGTTTCGGAGGTTATTGGGCAGCTAAAATGGCCTACGTCGAAGCGCAGCGTTTGCGCGCCGCAGTCGTCTGGGGCGGCGGCGTCCATTATTTTTTTCAAACAGACTGGCTGCGTGAGTCGACCAATGCAGAAAGCTATCTGATGGATCATGACATCGCCCGCTGCCGGCTCTTCGGAGTCGATAGTTTGGACGACCTCGTGACACCGTGGTCGGCGCTCTCGCTCAAAGACCAAGGCTGGTTGGACAAACCGTCCTGTCCCATGCTGATCGTCAACGGCAAAAACGACCTGCAGACGCCGATCGCCGACCTTTATATTCTTTTAGAATACGGCACGCCCAAATCGGCACGGGTTTTCCCCGGCGGCCACATGGGGCAAACGCCGCAAACCTTTCCCACGATCGTCGATTGGTTGAAAGGCGAGTTGGCTTAACGCGTCATTCGGTATTCCGCCGCGCTGACTGTTAACGATTGCCGGAATGAGAGCGCTTTGAACGAGACGCGCCTATTTCTGAAATTGCTCCCGTGGAAAATTCGCCGTCGCCATCACGCCGCCGTCAACCACCAAAGGATGGCCGTAAATGAAATCGGAGTCATCACTGACGAGAAACAGCGCCGCTTTCGCCTGATCCTCCGCCGTGCCCAGCCGCCCGGCGAGATTTTGGAACGTCCGGCTGCCGGCGACATCATCGTCGTAACCCACCGGTGACCCCGACCGATTCGGCACCACGCAATTGACACGGATCTTGTACTCGGCGAGCTGCACGGCCATGGCACGGGTCATATTGATCACTCCGGCCTTTGCCGCGGCGTAAGCGATGCCGTCGAAGCGGCCGATCATGCCCGACGTCGAGCCGAAGTTGACGATCTTGCCGCCGCGCCCTTGGTCTCGCATTTGTGCGGCAACGTATTGGGTCACTAGATATGGACCTTTGAGGCTTACGTCGATGACCTTATCGAATTCTTCCTCTTTGCTGTCTAGGATATTGGCGTGATCCGTGAGCGCGGCATTGTTGATCAGAATATCGATACCGCCGAACTTACCGACGACTTTCTGGACCATGGCTTGCACGTCGCTCGACTTCGTGACATCGCAAAGCGCGAGCATGGCCTCATGACCGGATTTGCCTATTTGATCGACCACCGCCTGCCCGCGGCCTTCATGCATTTCGACCACCGCAATCTTCGCACCTTGAGCGGCGAACAGCAGCGCCATGGCCTTGCCGATATTTCTTCCGGCTCCGGTAATCACCGCCACTTGTCCATTGAGTTTCATGGAATCGAATTCCTTTCTGACGGTTCTCAATGACTGGAGACTATCCGCCCGCCCAGTAAGCTGTCAACGGCGAGTCGATCGGCGCGGGTCCACGAACTCGAGAAACCCGACCTGCAACAGGCGTCGGTCAATACCGTAGACGGGCAGCCCGGGATGATAAGGGGCGCGGATCGATATTC
>JAICHC010000034.1 GCA_025922795.1 Candidatus Binatia bacterium
AACGAAAAGTCATCATTGGGATGGATCCAAAAAGAGCCGATGTGATTTTTGCGGGGGCTTGTCTGATCGAGCGGATCATGAAATTCCATCGCGTCGAGCACGTCATCGTCAGCGATCAGGGTGTGCGTTACGGTTTGCTCCACGAAGCTGCGCAAGCGCTTTAGAAACTGTTGACTTTTGTCGGCGAATTGGAAATGATCGGCCTCTGTTTTTAAGAAAGCCAGAAAAAATATTCCACGTAGCTTCCGGAAGGCCGGTTGGTCACGGGGAGGGCGAGAGCATGACCAAAGCAGAGTTGATCGAAGCCGTTGCCAAGAGCGCAAAAATCAGCAAGCTGACCGCCAACGAAGCGGTAGACGCAACGTTCGAGAGCATTGCCAAAGCGATAAAAAAAAGCAGGCGGTTCCAGGTGCCTGGTTTTGGGACTTTCACCGTACGCTCGCGCAAGGCCCGCAAAGCCAGAAATCCTCAGACCGGCGCTCTGATGAACATCAGTGAAAGTCGCACGGTTGGATTCAAGGCCGCCCCAGTGCTCAAAAAGAGCCTCTAGGATCCTTCGGTCACCGTCTTAGGCCACGCGGACAACCGGGTGGCCTTTTTTTTGATTGACTTGATGCGCCGCGTGCAGGCACGTAATATACGCAGCAGGAAAGAAGCCGGTCGCCGATCGGCAGAGTTTCATCATGTCATTGAAGACGGAAAAAATCTGGTTTGACGGAGAATTGATTCGTTGGGAAGATGCCAAGGTGCACGTGTTGGCGCACGGACTGCACTATGGCACCGGCTATTTCGAAGGGATCCGCTGCTATGAGATGGCGGACGGCCGGTCGGCAGTTTTTCGCCTGCCGGAGCATATGCAACGGCTCGTCGATTCAGGCAAGATTTTGGGCTTTCCTTTGCCCTATACGGTCGAAGAAATGTGTCAAGCCACCGCCGAAGTCATCCGGGCCAACAAGTTAAAAGCTTGTTACATCCGGCCTCTTGCCTTTCTGGGATTAGGCGAACTGGGAATCTACGTGCCACATAATCCGGTGAACGTGTGCATCGCGGTGTGGCCTTGGGGCGCCTATCTCGGCGATGAGGGTCTCAAGAACGGCATTCGCGCCAAGGTGTCCTCCTACACCCGACACCATGTCAACGTCATGATGACTAAGAGCAAAACGACCGGTAACTACGTCAATTCGGTTCTCGCCAAAGCTGAAGTCAAAAAGGGCGGGTACGACGAAGCGGTGATGCTCGACAACGAGGGCTATGTGTCGGAAGCCAGCGGTGAAAATATTTTTATCGTGCGTAACGGCAAGATCAAAACCACGCCGCTCACGTCGATCCTGCCGGGCATCACGCGGGACTCGATCATCACCTTGGCCCGGGACAAAGGCTACGAGGTGGTCGAAGAACGTTTTACCCGCGACGAACTTTATATCGCGGATGAAGCGTTCTTCACCGGCACGGCGGCGGAGCTAACGCCGATTCGCGAAGTCGACGATCGACAAATCGGCGCCGGCCGGCGCGGTCCCGTGACCGAAGATATTCAAGAAACGTTTTTCGCCGTGATCAAGGGAAAAAACCGCAAATATCAGAAGTGGCTCACCTGCGTTTAGCCGCGCGCCGGGCCGGCCAACCGGCCGATCTCCGATCAATTATCCGATGCCAGACGCCCTTGACGCAACTTTACGCATCACCATGTTGCCGCGCGATACCAACGCGCGCGGCACGATCTTCGGCGGTGTCATTCTCAGTCACATCGACTTGGCCGGAGGCATCGCCGCGTCGCGGCAGGCGCCGCGTAACTTTGTCACCCGGGCGATGCGCGAAGTCGAATTCATCGCGCCGGTATACGTCGGAGACGTGGTGAGTTTCTATACCGCAGTTGTGCGCCAAGGCACGACCTCGATCACGGTCAGGGTGAGCGTCGAAGCGGAGCGCGGCACGGAGCCGCGCCATCGCGTCAAGGTGACCGAGGCGGAAGTTATTTACGTGGCTGTCGACGAGGCGGGAAAAGCGCTATCCTTGAAGTAAGCGATGGTAAAGCGAACGACTTTGCAAATTGGGTTAGCAGCGACGCTGCTTCTAATCCCGGAATCGGGCGCGGGCGCGGCGGAGCTGAGTGCGACTCCGGAGACGGCACCGGGTTGTTGCCGGCGTGACGACGATATCGCCCGCTGGCACAAGCTTGCCGATCGGCTTTATGCGCAGTTCAAACCGGCAGAAGCGATCAAAGAGCTGCAAAAAATCCTCGAGGTCGACGGACGCAATTTCGAGGCACTGGTAAAGATGGCGCGCGCCCATATCGATATCGGCGACACGATTGCGGAGAACGGCGACAACTGGAAAGAACGAAAGTTAAAAGAATACCAGACCGCCGAAAGCTATGCCCGTAGTGCCATCAAGGTCGATCCGCGCTCCACCTGGGGCCATTTTTGGCTGGCTGCGGCGCTCGGCAATGCGGCGATGGTATCGCCGATTGCTCGGCAACTGGAGCTGGCCGAGGAGATTCGTGCCGAGATCGAGCGAGCGCTCGCGCTCGACCCCAGGAACGGTCACGCTTATCATGCCTACGGCGTGTGGCATCGCAAGGTCGCCGAGATCGGCGCCGCGAGCCGCGTGTTTGCTTCGGTGTTGTATGGACAGTCGGTACCGCAGGGAAGTTTGGAGAAGTCGATCGAATATTTGAAGAAGGCGGTCGAGCTCAATCCAACGATCATCGTTTCGCGTTTGGAGCTGGCGCGCAGCCATGTTGCCAAAGGGGAATGGGAGCCCGCGCGCGTCTTGCTGAAGACGATCCCGGACCTACCGATTCAGTTCTCCGATGACGCCAAGCACAAACGCAACGCCGCGCAGCTCCTGACCGAAATCAACGGTCGTTAAGCAGGCACGTGATGCGGCCGTTGCTATCCCGAGCAACGAGACCGTTTCGCGATCGGTCAAACAACTCGACTTCATATTGGCGAAATCTCTCGGATTCAAGGCGGTTACAAATTCGAGATCTTCAGCTGAGCCTTAAGATGAACTGAAGCACTGGATCTCGACTCAAGGGAGGACCATTGATGACGATCGCCGGCCTTCGTTTTGGACATGTTGCATTCAAAGTTGCCGACGCAGAGCGCAGCGTGCGCTGGTACGGCGACGCGTTCGGCGCGAAGAAGATCTACCACGCCGAGGCGCAGGGCGAGCGGCCGGAGCTGATGTTTTTGGAATTCAGCAAGGGACAATGTATCGAGTTATTTGCTGGGGGAAAGAACATGCTGCCCTCGCCGCCCGATCCCGTGGGGTACGTCCATTTTTGTCTTGTGGTCGACGATCTGGAGCAGGCGCTCGACCATCTCGCCAAGATGAACGTGCAGCCAGAACGGAAATTCATCGGCCGAGCGAAGCAGCGCATCGCTTTTATTTCCGATCCGGACGGGAACAGTATCGAACTGATGGAAATTCCTCCGGAGTCTGAAATCTACCGCGATTGAAGATTCGGTGGGAAGGCTTCGAAGCCGTAGCCGAGTCCGGTTTTAATAGCCGTACTTTTTCTCTAGTTCCTTGAGTTCGGTGTTACCGAGGCCGGTATACCACTTGCGCGTGTCCTCGATGCCGGGGGTATTCTTAAAATAGCCGGCTTCGGTGCCGTTATTCTTAAGCTCCTCCAAACACTGGCGCATGCCATGCAATGCCGCGACTTGCAGTACCGTCGGGATGCAACCGACGCGGCCGCCGAGCTCGCCCCAGCGCTGTAGCCCCATCACCTGGCGGGGCGGGACGCCGACCAGCGCTTTGCCGAGCTTCGCGTATGCTTTGATATCGTCTTCGGAACGGGCGCTGACCCAGGCGGCGTCGGCACCCGCTTCGATGCAGGCCTGGGTGCGATCCAGGCGTTCGTGCAAAGAATCCTTTGCTTCCGAGCGCGCAATGATCACCAAATTTTCGTCCCGCCGGGTATCGACGGCCGCTTTGATCTTGTTGACGAATTCCTGCTTTGACACCAAGCCGACGTCGAAGCCTTCGTGGCCGGCGCGCTTGGGCGTCATCTGGTCTTCGATGTGGATCGCCGCAACGCCGCTCTTCTCGAATTCGCGCACTGCGCGCACAACGTTGACCGCATTGCCGTAACCGGTCTCGGCGTCGCTCACAACCGGAATATTCACGGCGTCGGCGATCTCGCGGGCGCGGTTGATCATTTCCGTCAACGTCAGCAGCCCGGCATCGGCGAAGCCGAGCGCCCGGTGCTGCCCACTGCCGGAAATATGCACGAGCGGAAAGCCGAGCCATTCGACCAGACGCGCTTGAATCCCATCGTTACAGCTAGGAGCAATATGGCACCCCGGCTCACTGAGCATTTTGCGCAGAGATTGCCGTTTTTCCGCCGCGGTCAGTTCCATTTTTTGGTCCTTTCGGGTGAGGGACTATCTTTCGTGCGTAGGGGCGACCGGTCGTCGCCCCTACATGATCGGGTTACGACTGCGACCTATGCTCTCTGCTTTCCGGCGCGGGCGAATTCATCTCTTCGCCCGACGGTCGCCTTGAGTAACTCGGGCGGGATGAGCTTCGCGCCGCCAAGCACTTCGGCGAAGATCACCATTTGCGCGGCTTCCTCGACGATCAAGTTGGCGCGCGCCGCCGCGGCCGGATCGCTGCCGAACGCGAGCACGCCATGATTTTCGAGCAATACGGCCTTGGTGTTTTTTGTGGAACTCAACGCCTCCGCGATATTCGCGACCGACTCGGTGGATCCGCGCGGCCCGTACTTGGCGAGCGGGATGCCATCGGTCATGTCTTGGCGCACCAGGGCTTCATAGGAACAACCGAGCGGCCGGCTGGCCAAGGCAAAGCTGGTCGCATAGGTGGAGTGGGTGTGCACGACTGCGCCGGTCTCGGGCCGTTCCTTGTAAACGATCGCGTGCATAAGAACGATCTCGGCATTGGTCGGGTTGATCTCGCCTTCGACTAACTTTCCGTCAAGATCGAGAACGGCCAGGTTCTCGGGTTTCAAATTGTCGAACGAACTGGTCGCGGTCAGAAGAATCTTGTCCGTGCCGGGCACTCGCACGCTGAAGTTGCCGTGGTGACTCATCGAAATTGCGCCGCTTCGAACCAGAAAACTTGCGCTATCGATCACAGCTTGCCGGAGATCCGAATGCTTCATGGCGATAACTCCTCCTGGGTTCAAAAGTGAACCGTGCGCGTCATTGACATCTTGTTGCGGCGACGTCATTTTTCATTCACTCGTTCACGAGGCTGCTGAAATATTCCCATGCTCGGTTGGAGACTTCCTCGCCCGAGACTTGTTTGTACATCTGTTCCAATTCGACGGGGGTAAAATAGCGCGGCTCGCCCGCCGACATCGCGCGCAGCTGATAAGTCGCGGCCTCTTCCATCCAAAGTGTCATGACGCAGACGCGCCGGACGTCTTGATCCGCGACGTTGACACCATGGCCGCGCAAGAGCATGGCGCTATGCCGACCTAACGTTGCCGCAACCTGATCGCCAAGCTCACGCGTGCGGATGAGCGTGATCGGATCGAAAACCTGCACGGTATCTTTGAAAATGGCGCCGGAGGCGTGCAGCGGTCTAATGGTTTCGCCTAGGGAGCCCAAGACAACGCAACTTGGCGGATGAACGTGGCAGACCGATTGTACGTCCGGGCGGGCCTTATAAATGCGCGCGTGAATCCAAAATTCCGTATTGGGTCTGCCGTCGCCGGATAGTTGATTTCCTTCGACATCGAGCACCAGCAGATTGTCCAGCCGTACCAGGGCTGGGCTCATGCGCGGCGGAAAGATAAACGTATCGGTGCCGGGAATGCGTGCGCTCAGGTGGCCGAACGCCGCAGCGATGCCTTGCCGGTGTAAAATATGACTGGCGGTGACGATGTCCTGCTTAATCGGGTCGAGATCCATAGGCCGTTAGGTCTTCCTGTCAATCTCAAATCCCATACGACAGCCGGCTCCAATTGTCCACTCTCAAAACGCCGCAAATCATAGAATCGGACACTCGTTCGCGGGTTTGAATGTCTTATTTCACAATTCCTTGCGTTCGTAAGTCGGTCAATTCGGCGTCGCTGAGACCAAGAATACCGCCAAGCACCTCGTCCGTGTGCTGACCGAGAGCGGGCGCGTCATCGCGGATGCGCGCTGGGGTTTTCGACATGTGAATCCAGGGCGCCAGCAATTTCGTCGGCCCGGCCGTCGGATGATGGCGCTCGATAAACGCGTTTCGTTCCTTGATGTGCGGGTCCTCGATCACTTCGCTCATGGATAGCACGGGGGCGCCGAAATAGTCGATCGGGCGCAAGCCATCCCACAGTTCGTGGCGGGTTTTGCCGCGCATCCATGTTTTTATCAATTCGTATAACTCCGCGCGATTTTGTTTACGCGCCGGTGCGCTCGCGAACCGCGCGTCGTCGAGCAGATCCTCCCGTCCCATGAACTTGACGAGCTTGAGCCAACCGCTATCGCTAAGATCGGGAATGCGCAGGGTGAAGTAGCCGTCGGACGCAGGGACCGGCCTGTTGCCGATTTCAATGCCGACAAAATGCTCGTGGAATTCGCTGATCATAAATCCGAGCAGCGCTTCCTGCATGGATACGACAATGCGTTGGCCCTCGCCGGTGCGCTCGCGTGCGTGCAGCGCGGCGAGAATACCGCAAGCCATGCTCACGCCGGCAGCTTCGTCGCCGATACCGATCGCTTTGGTTCCCGGAGCGCCGCTATATTTCCATCCGGTGTGCGTCCAGCCCGTCATGCTGTTATTGGTGTGCGCGGTACTGCCGTAATCCTTGTATGGCCCGGACTCGCCGAAACCGCGCGAGCAAGAATAGATCAAGCGCGGACTGATCGCCTTAAGGTCGTCGTAGCCCAGGCCGAACTTTTCCATCTGTCCGGCATGATAGTTCTCGACGACGACATCGGCTTTGGCAACCAGCTGCCGGGCCAATTCGACGCCTCGCTCGGTTTTCAAATTGAGTGCGACGCTTTTTTTGTTGACGTTGATCCACAGGAATTCGTAAGCGTCGAGTTTTGCGCCAGGAGGCATCCATGAGCGGCGAAAGCCGTCGCCGCTAGGTGGCTCGATCTTGATGATCTCCGCGCCCAGATGGCCGAGCAGCATGGTGCAAAAAGGACCGTTTAGCGCATGGGTAAAGTCGATCACGCGAATATCTTCAAGCGCGCCCGGCATAGAACCTCCTCGGTCAAGAAAGGATAAGGGATGGGGATGAAGACGGAAGGATGAAGCTCAATTCGAGTGTCATCAGCGCCGGACCATACCCCAGCGGAGCCAGGGCCGCAACCAAGATTCGGAATAGGCGGACTACGGAAATTTCATCATGCCGGCAAACGCCGGCATCCAGGTCCGTTTTGAGTCGAGTTCAAAAATCGGCTGAATTCCGGCTTCCACCGGAATGACAAATTGAAAGTCGACTTCCAATTGACAAATTCAGAACCCTTCGGCTTCGAGCCGAAGTTCGTTCAGTCAATCACGGCAACGTGTGAAAGACCCTTCGCGTAGTTTATCTGAGCAGAGGCGAAGGGCTCAGGGTGACTTGTTCACTGGTTCCGGCGAGCAAGTCAGTTATTGACCCCGTCGATCTTCAGATCGTAGAGTTTGATGACGTTCTCACGCACCACTTTGCGCAGCACCTCTTTCGGTAAATGGCCGAGCTCTTCCGCGATCACCTTGCGTGAATTCGGCCAGGGCGATGCAGCGTGGGGATAGTCGTTGGACCACATAAAAGTGTCCTGGCCGTAGCGGCTCATGAGCAAGCCGCCAGTGGGATCGCTGAAGAAGGTTGCATAGACCTGTTCGGCGACGTACTCACCCGGGAGTTTCTTCATGAACGGCAGCGGCACTTTGTTTTTGAAGCGCATATAATACTTGTCCCATTCATGCATGTAGAAGGGCAGCCAGGCGCATTCATTTTCGACGTAGACGATTTTGAGCTTGGGAAAACGCGCGAGCACGCCGGTAAAAACGAGATCGAACAGCGTATTTGCAGCGTCATTCACCTTATCGTTGACCGCGGTTTTGTAAGTGTCGAGGCCCTTGCGCTCCCAGCGGCTGTAATTAAAGCCGGTGAGGATGTGCAGGTTCACCGGCATGTTCAGTTCGGATGCGGCTTCCCAGAACGGGTCGTAGTAATCGGTCCGAAACGACAAATGCTCGGGCGGCACTTGCCAGATCAGGCAGCCGACCATACCGGCTCTTTTGCACCTTTCGAGCTCCTGGATCCCGTTTTTAATGTTGTATAGAGAAATCATCGGGATGCCGATCAAGCGGCCCGGCGTTACTTTACAGTAATCGATCATCCAATCGTTGGCGATTTGAAAACAGGCTTCCTGGCACTCGGCGTCTTCCATCGCGAACAAGCGAAGGCCGAGAGTGGGATACAACACCTCGGCGGAAACGCCGTCGGTTTCCATTTCGCCGATGCGCGCTTTGGGTCCCATCCGCCTGGTTTTTCGCCCGGTGAGTTGCGTTTGGGAAAATTAGGATACCCGCCCTTTAGAGATGGCGGAAGATTCTTGATCCACAGATCTTCCGGCTCTTGAATGTGAGAATCCGCCGAGATGATTTTTTCTCCCGCCAATACGGTTTCCGGCGCGTAAGCGGCAGTGGCTGTGCTCATGCTTCCTCCACTTGATTGAGTTCTTGCATAAATTCGGTTTCCAGATGGCTATTCACTATGAAAGCCGCCTCCGGATGTCAATTCACTTGCTCGGCTCCGTTACTTTAGCGGCGCGCCAGGCGATCGGTTGGTTGCTCCCCGGCGTGACTGCTGTTCCTTCCATCTTGTTGTCGTTGACTGTCCCGGTGAACCGATATGGACTGGCGCCGATCATTAAATCGAAGCGGATCTCGTTGCCGCGCAGCAGCGTGTTTTCGATTTTCATCGGACCTAAAATGTTTTCCGCCGATGCGTCGATCATTTGATATTGTTGAGCCAACGTTAGAACGATCAACTGCCGTTGTCGGCCGCCGACATCGAACTCCATGCGCCAGTTGCCTCCCACCAGACTGGGCACGATCCAGAGGTAGAGATAGGCCTTGTCGGTCCCGTTGGCTTTGACTTTTTCCGGCACGGTGAGAGAGAACTGGCGGTCGGGATACCAATGGTTCATATAATAGTCGTGCGCGACGATGCGTGCGCCCGGTTTGAGCTCCGAAACCAATTTGGGGCGCAGCTTTTCCATAAAGTCGGGCATGACATAGAGGGTCACGACCGTTGCCCGGCTAAGGTCGGTCTTGAACATGTCCTGCTCGATAAACCTGGCGCGGTCTGCTACTCCCTCGGCTTTCGCCTGTTGATTGGCCAGCGCGACCAGCTTGGCATCGATGTCGACGCCCAGGCCGCTGGCCTTCAAACTGCGCGCTGCGGTGATGATCACCCGACCGTCGCCGGAGCCGAGATCGATGACAAAATCTTTGGCCGTCACGTTGGCCACCTTCAACATTTCGTCGACGACGATTTGCGGCGTTGGAACGTAAGGAAGCTTGCTCAACTCCTGGGCGTGCGGGTGTCGCGCTGCGATCATAAGGCAGGCACCCGCCAACAGACTCATTGCAAGCAGCTTGGGTCCCGGCGAACACTTCAACGATCGTTTCATACGGAGCTCCTTGAAGGCGTTTGCATAATAACCCTTTTTGTTCGTGAAAATGCAACTCGCCGCGGCTCGACAATGTCGAACGACGCAGTGCTCTCCGCCGATGCGATCAGAATGCGCCGTGGCTTGACGACTCGGAGAAATCCCCCTATTTTCTAACTCGCGGGAAAAAACAATTACGGGTTCAAATCGTTCGCCGTTCAACCCCTTCGCTCGCTACATGGCCTCAGAAGGCCGTTACTCGGGATCGCGGCTATCCTGAGTCGGCGGCCAATCCGCCGTATCGAAGGACGCTCTGTTCAAGCCGTTGAAAAACCTCCGGAAACGATTTGAAGGGAGGCGGTTGCGCCGCTTTAACGGAGTGACCGAAGAGAACGGTTGAACGATTTGAACTCCGGTGAATTTTTCATGCAGTCTAAGACGTGAAGTTCGGATACTACATTCTTAACACCTATGTTCCGGAGCTCGACGGCGATAGCAGTTCGGTCTACAGATGCTGGCTCGAACAGATGGATGCGGCGGAGTCGCTCGGCTTCGACTCTCTGTGGGTGACCGAACACCACTTTCGCTACTTCGGCGGCATGTTGCCGAGTCCGTCCGTGCTACTGGCGGCGGCCGCTCAGCGCACGAAAAAAATGCGCCTTGGCGCCGCCGTCTCGATCATCCCGATGCATAATCCGCTGCGCATCGCCGAGGAGTTCGCCATGGTCGACCAGCTTTCAGGCGGTCGCGTCAACTTCGGCGCCGGACGCGGCATGCATCCGACCGAATATGCGGTCTTCGGCTATGACTGGAACGATGCGCAAAAGCGGTTGCCCGAGGCGCTCGACATCATCATGCGCGCCTGGAGCGGCGAGGAGTTCGAATGGCAGGGTGAGCATTATCGCTTTCCCAAGCTCCGAGTTTACCCGCGACCGCTGCAGCAGCCGCATCCGCCGATTTACGTGACGGCAAACCGCGATCCGCAAAGTTTCAACATGATCGGCCGCCGCGGCCATCATTTGATGACCTTGCCATGGATCGCCACCAACGAAGAACAGCGCCCGCGCGTCGAAATGTACTGGAAAGCATTGCGCGAAGCCGGGCATCAGGTCGAAAGCAGGGATGTCTTTACGATGTATCCGGTATACGTCGGCGACAGCGATGCGCAAGCGCGCACGGAAGTCATCGATCACTGGCACCGCTGGCGCGGCTTTGCCCTCGAAGCGCTCAATCTGGCACCCGGCAATCCCGCTTACGAGAGAGTCTTTGGCCATCTAGACTACGACGCGATGGTGCGCGACAGCCGCGGCATCTTTGGCGGACCCGAAACCTGCGCGCGCATCTTGAAACGAATCGGCGAAGTCGTTGGCACGACCCACATCGGTTTGACTTTTCACTTCGGCGGCTTAAGCCGGGACAAAGTGCTGAAGTCGATGGAGCGCTGCGCCCGCTCGGTTCTTTCCGTGCTGCGTTAAGTTTTTTTCCGTTGCCCGATCATCCTTGTAGTCATGGCGCGATTCCCGTGCGGTAAATTGACTGGACTAAAGTCGCGTGTTACGAACCACAAACCCGAGGCCGATATTCGGTACCGAAACTCGGAATGTCCCGCGCAAAGCGTTGCGGTCGCC
>JAICHC010000035.1 GCA_025922795.1 Candidatus Binatia bacterium
CAGGAGCACGATCTAAAGTATGATGATCCTGTGGCGATGATCGATCTCAGCGGTCGGCTTCGCCGGTAGGCTGACTTCGGCGGCCGCGGCGCGCTGGGCTAAAACTTCAAGGCAAAATCGATAAGCCGCTTTTTGTCCCAGTACACTTTTCCCAGGTAGAGCCCGGGCTCGATTTCGCGGATCTCGTCGCGAATCCATTGCGCAACCACCGAGGTATCGGAGTAATCTAAAACGATGCATTCTTTGCCGTCGAGCCAGCTCGGGCCCTTGTAAACTTTGGCGATGATCGCGTTCAAGCCCAAAGGAAGTATCTTGTTTTTGAGAACGCTCTTTTGCGCGTCAAAGACTTTCCCTTGCCAGGCGAAGAGATTGATGAATCGGGAAATCGCCGGGCTGAACGTCGTCCCCGGCGCGACAATCGCCGTGCCTTCGGCTTCCCCGTCCGGGATCTTGCCAACCGGGCTGTTGGTGAAAAGACTATCGAGCTCGGATTGCGACATGCTTAAGAGTTTCTCGACGTCGTAAGCCATCTCCGTCCCTTTCTGAAACTGCTCTCGCGTTTTGCGATCAGAAAAATTTAATGCAGAACCGACGACGCTGCGTCAAACGGTTGGCATACTGTCACATAACGCGGCGTCGAAGGTCAAGAAAATTACTGATGAGCGCGGATTTTTAGCATGACACGCGGTGCGCAAGTGCAGCTGGATGATCTCGAATTGCGAATCGAGGGAACATTTGTCAAATTCAAAAACAAGGAGCGTCCAATGGGAACAAAGACCGCCATTCTTTCGATTGCCGATCTCAAACCGGAAGATTTGCCGAAACTTCGCGGGGTGTTCAGCGCGCTTCCCGGCGTCGCTAAAATCGAATTCAGCCTGGAGCGCAGCGTCGCGGTGCTCGAGTTCGACCCGAGTCAGTCGCACATCGATGACTTCTTACGTACGGCGCTAAAGGCGGGATTTCAGGTGCTGTAGATCATAGGGGGAGGGTTTAAACCCGTTCTTACTCTTATTCACCCGCGACGGTCATTTGAGAAATTTTCAGGGTCGGCGATGCAATGCGCCCACGCATTTCGAGGTCGCTGCCGGCCATCTCTATGTTTTGAAATATTTCTTTGAGATTGCCCGCGACCGTGATTTCTTCAACCGGATAAGCTATCTCGCCGTTTTCAATCCACAAGCCGGCAGCGCCGCGCGAGAAATCGCCGGTGACCATGTTCACGCCGAAGCCGATCATCTCGGTCACGTACAGTCCCGATTTCACCGACCCGATGATCGCCTCGGGAGAATCTTTGCCGGCTTCGAGATAGAAGTTTGCCGGCGCTACGCCCGGGGCGTCACCGACGGACCGCGACGCGTTGCCGGTCGATTTCATTCCGAGTTTTCGAGCGCTGTAACTATCAAGCAGATAACTTCGGAGCTCGCCTCGATCGACAACGATCTTCTTTCGCGTCGGCAATCCTTCGCCATCGAACGGCCGTGAACCGAGAGCGCCGGGAATCGTGCCATCATCGATCACGGTCAGGAGATCGGAGCCAATCCGGGTGCCGAGCTTGCCGGCCAGAAAAGACGCGCCTTTGTAAAGCGCGTAACCGGAGAGCGCAGAAGCCAAGTTGCGCAGTAACGAGGCGGCCATCTCGGGATCAAAAACCACGGGCACTGCGCAGGTCTTGACCTTGCGCGCACCCAGCCGCCGCAACACGCGTTGCGCCGCTTTCTCACCGACGCTTCTGGGCGACTCCAGCTTGGCGAACTTGCGATTGGATGAATACCAATAATCGCGCTGCATAGCGCCATTTTGTTTGGCCACCGGCGCCACCGAATGACCGAACGTCGAACCCGAATATTCGCCGCTGAACCCTTGGCTGCTGACGTAAATCACCCGGCCGAATTGATTCGAGAATTCCGCTCCTTCCGAATTGCTGATGCGGGAGTCATAGGCCAAGGCGCTGTGCTCGGCATCCAGCGCGATTTGAATTTTTTCGTCGACGGATATTCCCCGGCCAGCCTCATCGCTCAAATCCAAATCCGGCAAGTTGCGCGCCAGCTCGGCGGCTTCCGGCAAGCCACCGTGCGGGTCCTGCGCCGTTACTTTTGCGATGCGTATCGTGTCATCGACCAGCTTCTCAATCGATTTTTTTGAGATGTCCGACGTCGACGCTGAGCCGGAGCTGTGGCTAAAAAATAGCCGAAGGCCCAAACGCTTCTCGCCCGCCTGACTGATCTTCTCGACCTCGCCCACGCGCGCGGTAACGAAAAAAGATTGACTCTCCGCCATGACGACATCGCCCTGCGACGCGCCCTTGGCTTTGGCCATCGTCAAAATATCCCGGCCCAATTCTTGGCTTAATTCAAGTCGCTCCATACGTTTCACCGGTGGTTCAAAAACGTTCAATGCGTTCAATGCGTTCAAGACGTTCAAGCCGTCGAAGACGTTTAGAAACCGCGTTGCCCTAAACGACTTGAACGCTTGACCTATTTGAACCGTTTGAATGAACTATGCCTTCGTTCCTCCGACGGTCAGCCCGTCGATTTTGATCGTCGGCAATCCCACACCCACGGGCACCGACTGCCCATCTTTGCCGCACGTGCCGACGCCTTCATCCAGCTTCAAATCCGAGCCGACCATCGACACGCGCGTCAGCACATCGGGACCGTTCCCAATGAGCGTCGCGCCCTTGACCGGCTGGGTCACCTTGCCCTCCTCGATGAGATAGGCCTCGCTCGCCGAAAAAACGAACTTGCCGCTGGTGATATCCACCTGGCCGCCGCCGAAAGACACCGCATAGAGTCCCTTCTTCACTGAACGAATGATATCTTCGGGTGCCGATTCTCCGGCCAGCATGAATGTGTTGGTCATGCGTGGCATGGGAATATGCGCGTAGCTTTCCCGCCGGCCATTGCCGGTGAGCGGCATCTTCATCAATCCGGCGTTGAGCTTGTCTTGTAAGTACCCTCTCAGAATGCCTTTCTCGATGAGCACGGTTCGATTCGTCGGTGTGCCTTCGTCGTCCACGTTGATCGAACCACGTCGCGAAGGAATCGTGCCGTCATCCACGACCGTGCACAATTCCGATGCCACTCTCTGGCCGATACGATCCGAGAAGGCCGAAGTTTTTTTACGGTTGAAATCGCCTTCGAGACCGTGCCCGATCGCTTCATGCAGCAGGATGCCCGGCCAGCCTGAACCCAAGACCACGTCCATGGTGCCGGCCGGTGCGTCGATCGCGCCTAGATTGAGAATCGCTTGGCGCACCGCCTCGCGGGCGTAACGCTCGTAGTCCTGGTGGTCGACGAAAAAGCCAAATTCGACCCGGCCGCCGCCGCCGTAGCTGCCGATTTGCCGGTTTCCGCCTTCCTCCGCGATGCAGCTGACATTGAGCCGCGTCAAAGGCTGGATGTCGCCCACCACCAACCCTTGGGAGGTCGCGACAAGAATCACTTTGTACTCGCTCCCGAGAGAAACAAAAACGTTTTTCACGCGCGGGTCCAAACCGCGTGCAAACCTGTCGATCTCGTAGAGCAGCTCGACTTTCTGGTCCAGCGCGATGTCGTTGACCGGTGTTTTTATCGGATAGAGATCGCGGGGTTCGCCACGAGGCTGGCCAACCGGAGCCGGCGCTTGCGCGGAGCGGTTTTGCGCGATGTATTGCGCCGTGCGCGCGGCAATTTCGAGTTTCTCGATGGTGATATCGTCGGTGTAAGCATAGCCGGTCCTGGTGTCGGCAAGCACCCGCACGCCGACACCGTTGGCCGTCGACTGCGAGCAGTTTTTTACCATCCCCTCTTCGAGACCGACTCCCTCGTTCCTGCGGTATTCAAAGAAGAGATCCGCGTAGTCCGCTTTCTTGCCGAGTGCAGAATCGAGCACCTTGTCGAGATCATTCGAGCGAATACCAAAATTCTCGTTGAAAAAAGTCGCCGGCAGATTTTCGCTTGCCATGATGCCTCCCTCGTTGAATCCTTACCATATATGTCTGCGCGGGTTAAGATGTTTCACGATTAAACTAATCGCGTGAGAAACGCCCAGAGCGGCTCCTAAATGGATTGATCGCTGCCGCTGATTGGGCTACTATTCGGCTATCCAAAACCGCGGCGGGAAACCCATGGCGCAGAAAAGCATTGTACACATCGTCGGCACCGGAACCATCGGGGAGCCGCTCGTCGGCATCTTGTCAACTTTTAAAGAGCCGTTCGGCATCGATGAAGTGACTTTTCACAAGCGCACGCCCCTGCTCACCGACCGGTCCAAGGTTATCGTCTCGTGCAAAAAGGGCGCAAAGCTCGCGGTCGATAAAGAGCGTTGGCACAAATTCGTCGAGATGGGAATGGAACCGAGCCTGGAGGCCGAAGAAGCGATTGAGCGCGCCAACGTAGTGATCGATTGCACTCCGGTGGGCAATGAAAACAAGGAAAAACTGTACAACAAATACGCCGCCGGCAATGGCCGTGGCTTTATCGCTCAGGGCAGCGAGGATGGCTTCGGCAAGAAGTACGCCCGCGGCATCAACGATAAAGCGTTGGAAAGAGGCAAAGATCAATTCATCCAAGTCGTGAGCTGCAATACGCACAACTTGGCGGTGCTGATCGACACGATCGCCCTAGGTCCGGAAAAGGAAGACAATCTTGCGGAGAGCCGCTTCGTCTGCATGCGCCGCGCCAACGATCTCAGTCAAGAAGGTGATTTCATTCCGGCACCGGAAGCCGGCAAACACGACGATCCTCAGTTCGGCACCCATCAGGGCCGCGATGCGCATTACCTGTTCAAGACGCTGGGTTTAGATCTCGACGTCTATTCTTCGGCCTTGAAGTTGAATACCCAATACATGCACACGATTCATTTCAACCTCAAACTGCGCCGGGGGATCACCAAGGACGAATTGATGCGCCGGCTAAAAAGCAATTTGCGAGTCGCGCTGACCAACAAGAAATCGTCGGCGGCGGTATTTTCCTTCGGCCGCGACCACGGCATGTTCGGTCGGATTTTAAATCAAACCGTCATCGTCTCCCAGAGCTTGGCAATGCGCGGCGATAAAGAAATCATCGGCACCTGCTTTACACCGCAGGACGGCAACTCGCTACTGAGCAGTATCGCCGCCGCGCTCTGGTTTATGTATCCGGATTCCTATGAAGAAAAACTTGCGCCGGTACGGCCGTACTTTTTCAGCGAGATCTAGCAGCCTGCAGTACCGGAGTGTCGCATGATTCGAAGGTCTGTCATCCTGAGCGAAAGTGAAGGATCTGCTTTTCGCCGTTCGTTTACTCCCTAACCCCGTCCGTCGGCATCCCTTCAAAGCGCACCCGGTCGCCCGATCTGATACCGTGGCGGTTGGCCAAGCCGCCGTTGATTTCCAAGACATACTGGCTCGGAACACCGACTGACCGTGACTCGAGCGAATAGGGCACCGTCTGCTCGATGATACCGACGATTTTTCGATCGCGGTTGATGAAGATCATGTCCAACGAAATCGGCGTGTTCTTCATCCAAAAAGTCTGCAGCGCTTCCGCAGCAAACAGAAAAATCATACCGCGATCGATGCCCAGCTCTTTACGATATTGTAGGCCCAGCTCTCTCTTTGCCGGCGTATCCGCAACCTCGACGTGAAAAGCGACCTCGGAACCTGACTGAGTCGAAATCACGACCCTGGGTTGCGCCTCGCAGGCTGCCGCACTGCCTATCGTGACTAGACCGGTCACCAGCAAAATGAAGCGCCGCAGCCAGGCCTTATCTGGCGAGATTCTTCGCAACGATCTCGGCGACATCCAAAATCTCCATGGCCGTTGCCGGTTCTTCTTTTGCGGCCTCTTCAGTCAACATGCGCATGCAAAACGGGCATCCCGTGGCGAGCGTCTTCACGCCGGTCTGTTTGAGCTCGCGATAGCGATTGGTACTGACGCGCTCTTTGCCCTTCTCTTCTTCTTTCCAAAACTGCCCACCGCCGGCGCCGCAGCAAAAGCTGTTTTTGCCGGTACGGCTCGGCTCGGTGATTTTGGCTCCGGTCGCCTGAATCAATCCACGCGGCTGATCGAACACGCCGTTGTGGCGGCCGAGATAACACGGATCGTGATAGGTCACCGAAGCGGCGCCGTCGACCGCCAGCTTGAGTCTGCCGGCGCGTAGCAGCTCGTCGATGTATTCCGCATGATGTTTGACGACGTAGCGGCCGCCGAATTGTGGATATTCGTTCGCGATCGTGTGAAAACAGTGGGGGCAAGTCGTCACGATAATTTTCGGCTTGATCTCATTGAGCGTCGCGATGTTCTCTTCAGCCATCTGAGCGAACAAATACTCGTTGCCCGCGCGCCGCGCCGTGTCGCCGGTGCATTTTTCGTCTTTGCCTAACACGGCCCAGTCCACCCCGGCAGCATTAAATATCGTTGCCAGACTACGAGCGATCTTTTGCGCGCGTGGATCGAAAGCCACGGCGCAACCGACCCAGTAGAGCACTTCAGGATCGGGTTTTTGCGCGAGAGTCGCAACGCTAAAGGGCAAATCCTTCGCCCAGGCCAGGCGCTCGTCGGAGCCCATGCCCCACGGGTTCCCGGCGCGCTCCATGTGATTGAAGGTGTTTTGCAGCCCCTTGGGGAATTCCGCCGCGGTGAGCACCCGCTCACGCCGCACGTCGATGATATGGAGCATCTGCTCGTTGCCAACCGGACAAATTTCGATGCAGGCGTTACAGGTCGTGCACGCCCACGCCGCCTCTTCATTGAGGGCAAAATCGAGCAGCGGCCGGGGACTATCCGCGCCGGCGGAAAAACCGGGAAAGATTCGATTCAGCTCGTACCGTTCGTTGATCAGAATCGCCGCCGGGCTCAACGCCTTGCCGGTATTCGTCGCCGGACAGACATCCTGACAGCGATTGCACATGATGCAGCTGTAGGAATCCAGCAGCCTCGGCCACGTGAAGTCTTCGAGCTTCGCCGCGCCAAAGACCTCTTCTTTTTCGAAGTCCATCGGCTGCAGCGCTCCGGGTTTATGCTTTTTTAGAGCCAGATTAATCGGCGCAAGAAAGATATGGATGTGCTTGGAGTGCGGGAAATAAGGGATAAACAGTAAAATCGAGCCCAAGGCGCCCCACCAGAACAAGTGGTTTAGGAATATCAGCTGATCGCTTCCAACGCCGATAAATAGCATAGCGAATGCTGAGCTCACCGGCTGGAATGAATCCGCTCCTTGGGATGCCAACTGCGTCGCTTTGAAAAGCAGACGGCTGCCGACGTGAAAAATAATGAAACCGGCGACAATGCTCGAGTCGCGAAAGATTCCCGGACGCACTTCAGGCTGGACGGGCACATTGGCAGGAAATTCAAAATCTCTGGGTCGAACCGCCAGCCGGCGTACCACCATGCCAACAATCCCGATCAACACGCTGGCGGTAAGCAGATCGGCGAGCAAGTTAAACCCATTCCAGGCGCCGCCGCGCGCGTGAATCCCGAAGAAACCCTCAAGCACGTCGACCAAATTGACCAGAAAGTAAAAAACAAAGCCGTAGAAAATCAGGGCGTGAAGAAAAGAGACCAGGGGACGGGCGTTGAACACCGAGCGCTGCGTGAGCACGGTCCAGATCGCCCGACGAATGCGTTCGGATAGATCATCGAAGCGCGTATCCGGCTTACCGCGCGCAATCGTACGATAAACGGCGTAGAATTTGCCGCCGCCATAGTAGAGCGATCCCAGCGCAAGTAACACAAAAATGATTTTTTCGATCACGGTCAGCATAACCGAGCCATCAACCTCCGTTTAGTATGACTGCCGTTGCGCCAAAGCGCTTGTCAAAAACGAGGCGAGATGCGTTCGATCGGCGGCAGCCGATTGTCATCGAGCTTCACTCCCCGGAAATTTGGAGGATGGATTTGCCGGGCGGAAAGCCAGGCATCGTCTCAGTGGAAAGCGGCCTTGGCGCTTTGGATTGCAAGCACTCCGCGACACCAGCGCGCAGCTAACTCGATCATCATCCGGGAAAGCCTAGCCGTTTAGAAAGCTCGGTTCCCGCTTGGAGCAGCACCGGCGCGATATCGTTGGCAACCGCCTCATTGGTTAAGCGATGCGCCGGCCCGACCACGACCAGCGTTCCGACAAGCGATCGCGTGTAGTCGCGAATCGGCACGGCCACCGCATTCACGTCCTCGGCGAACTCACCGCGTTCGACAGCATACCCGGCCTCGCCGATGAATTTCATCTCTTCGCGCAATGCGTTTTGGTCGACGATCGTGCTGGCGGTGAACGGCTCCAATCGCTCCGGGAGATTCTGACCCGGAGTGCCCTCGGTTTCATAGACCAGATGCACCTTGCCGGCTGCCGTGCAGTGGGCCGGCAGAACCGTACCCAAGAAGGATACCACGCGCACAGTCCTCGCCGGCTCAACGAAATCGAGCGGAATGATCGAGCTTCCTTTACGAATTGCAACGTAGGCGCTCTCGTTAGTGGCACGCGAAAGATCTTCCAGTACACTCCGCGATTGCAGCAGCAATCCCATTTGATGAATGAAAGTCTGTCCAAGCTGCAAACAGCGCAACCCCAAACGGTAGTTTTCAGTGACTTTGTTCTGCTCGATATAGCCGCGCGCCTCGAGTGTGGCCAGCAGGCGGAAAACGTTGTTTTTATGAAGTTTCAATCGTTTGCTCAATTCGGTAACACCGATTTCGTCGATATTGCCGTGGAACTGCTCCAGCACATCGAGCGCGTGTGACACGGACTGAATTACGTAATTGGACTTTTCGCGCCGAACCATGTTTCCTCCTCGAAAATTCCCCTCAAGCGAGGATCGTGATTTAAACCCAGCCCTGAAGAGCAGTTCCAAAAAAGCGTTTTAGCGTACCCCGGGAGTTAGTTTATGTCAAACAGCTGGACTGAGGGAAGCCGGCGTTGACGGTCGGATCGGCGCCACTGGCATCGTGGTTAAGGAAACTTTGACTAAGGTACTGTCAGCAATCACGGAACTAAATTCCTTCCGAAAATCAAACATTGAATCAATCTGGCGTGATGTCGGCTGTGAGAGCCCCCATCAATCAGGCGATCGCCCGGCGTGCAAATTGGCTTGACCGTCCAATATCAATACGGCAATATGGCGACATGCGGCAACGTGTCAAACCCTCCCGTTTAGCTCTGGAGTGGTGGCGCTGGACAAAGAAACAGCGTCTTCACCATGGCTGATTCCCGTCAAAAAAGTAAATGATTTGAGGGCCTTAGGTGAAAACCTATGGCCCTTTTCATTTCCTGAAATGATTCGACCCACTTATAAAGAATTTTGCCAGCTCGCCAAACAGGGCAACCTAATCCCGGTCTACCAAGAACTGCTGATGGACCTGGAAACTCCCCTCTCGTTCTTTAAACGACTGGAGCGCGATCAATATTCTTTCCTGCTCGAAAGCGTTGAAGGTAGCGAACGCTGGGCGCGCTACTCATTTCTAGGAACTCGGCCGCAGCGAATCTTTAAAGCGCACGGCAAGGAAGTCGAGATCATCGAGCATGGCAAATCGCGAAGATTGACCTCCCCAGCGCCGCTAAAGACGTTGGAGGAACTGCTCAAGGACTATCGGCCGGTCACGGTGGCGGGCGTTCCGCCGTTTTTCGGCGGTGCCCTCGGCTACGTCTCGTACAACGCCGTCGAACAGTTCCATGGGATTGCCGGCACCAAGGAGGACCCGCTCGGCTTACCGGAGATATTTTTTTTGTTCGTCCAAACCCTGATTGCCTTTGACAACTTGAAGCACACGATCAAGGTGCTCGACAATGCCCAAGTCGATGACCAGACCGACCTTCGCCGCGCTTACGACGCGTCGGTGAAGCGGATTGCCAAGGTCATTTCAAGTTTGCAAAAAAAACCGCGCGGTATCGAGCCGAGAGATTTGGCCCAAGGGTCAGGCGAGCGAAACTTTCGATCGAACTTGACCCAGTCCGGCTTTGAAAAGGCAGTCAGCAAAGCCAAGGCCTACATCGAAGCCGGTGACATCATTCAAGTCGTGCTCTGCCAGCGCCTCGAAACCGAAACCGCTACCGATCCCTTCGAGATTTATCGCGCTCTGCGGTTCGTCAACCCGTCGCCTTACATGTTCTACCTGGAGCTCGAAGACCTTCGGGTCATCGGTTCATCGCCGGAAACCATGGTGCGCCTCACTGGCGACACCATTGAGCTACGACCAATCGCCGGGACTCGCCGCCGCGGCGCCACACCGGAAGAAGAACGCGATCTCGAGGCCGACCTGCTCGCCGATCCGAAGGAGCGAGCGGAGCACATCATGCTCGTGGACCTCGGACGCAACGATGTTGGGCGAGTGGCTGAGATCGGCACGGTCGAGGTCAATGAGCTGATGGCTATCGAGCGCTACTCCCACGTGATTCACATCGTCTCCAACGTGCGCGGCAAGTTGGCGTCTGACAAGACTCCGTTCGACCTGTTCGTCTCGGCCTTTCCGGCCGGAACAGTGTCCGGCGCGCCGAAAATCCGCGCCATGCAGATCGTGAACGAGCTCGAACCGCAAAAACGCGGTCTTTACGCCGGCGCTATCGGCTACTTCGGCTACAATGGCAACCTGGACACCTGTATCGTGATCCGCACGATCGTGATGAAGGGGAAAAAAGTCTACATCACGGCCGGCGCCGGAATTGTCGCCGATTCGGATCCGAAAATGGAATATCAGGAAACCCTCAATAAGGCCCGCGCCATGCTCAAAGCGGTCGAGTTGGCCGAGCAGTGGAGAAAACGTTGATTCTGCTGATCGATAACTACGACTCATTTACCTACAACCTGTATCATTATCTGGGTGAGCTGGGCGCCGATGTGAAAGTTTACCGCAATGACAAGATCACCTTGGATGAGATTGACGCGCTCCATCCGGAGAAAATCGTTATTTCGCCCGGCCCCTGCACGCCCCGACAAGCCGGCATCTCGTGCGCGACAGTCCAGCACTTCGGTGCGCGCATCCCGATCCTAGGCGTTTGCCTCGGGCATCAATCGATCGGCGCGGCTTTTGGCGCCAGGATTGTGCGCGCGCCGGCGATCATGCATGGCAAGCTGTCCGATGTCACCCATGATTCGCTGACGATTTTTCGCGGCGTAAAAAATCCCTTCGGCGCCATGCGCTATCATTCCCTGGTGATTGAGCCGCAAAGCTTACCGGCGGATTTGATCATCAGTGCCCGCACCAGCGATAACATCATTATGGCGGTCCG
>JAICHC010000036.1 GCA_025922795.1 Candidatus Binatia bacterium
CCTTGGCGGGAGTAAAATCCGAATCCGAAGTGTCCATGTGTCCAAGAATTTGCGCAAGCCGCGAAAACTATCAACCATAGTAGTACACGAAGGTCAGAGAGAAGGTTATCTGACCCTTCGCGTGCCTGAATTGCCGTATCATCGGCCGTCGACAACAATCAGCCTTAAGCGTAATCTAAAGCATGATGGCAGAAGCCGCTCAATCATTTTCACATAGCGTGCGCGGATTTTGTGCTCTGTGCACGGCGCGCTGCGCTACCATCGCGACAGTTACGGATGGAAGAGTGGTCCGTCTCGAGGTCGATCCCGATCACCCGAACGGTGGTGTTTTCTGTCTCAAGGGCAAAGCTGCGCCCGAGCTGGTGTATCACCCCGATCGGCTCAACTACCCGCTAAAACGCACACGGCCGAAGGGCGATTCCGATCCGGGATGGCAGAGAACCAGTTGGGACGACGCACTCGAGCATATCGCGCGCCGGCTGTGCGAAATCCGCGACCGTTATGGAGCGCGCGCCGTGGCGCTGGCGAAGGGCACGCAGGGCGGCACATCGGTTTCCGACGCCGAGCGCTGGCTGGCGCGCTTCCTCAACCGTTTCGGCAGCCCTAATTGGACTTCGACGACGCACGTCTGCAATTGGCACAAGGATACGGGCTTTAGCTACACATTCGGTGTGGAGATTCCGCTTCCGGACGTCGCGCACAGCAATGCGTTTTTGCTCTGGGGTCACAACCCGAGCTCCACATCGTTGATCTTGGCGCACGATATCGTCGCGGCGCGAAAACGCGGCATGAAGATCGTCGCAGTCGATCCGCGCCGCGTGGGCATCGCTTCTCAGGCCGACGTGCTGCTGCAAGTCAGGCCGGGCACGGACGGCGCCCTGGCGTTGGCGCTGATCGACGTGGCGATTAAAGAAAAACTTTTCGACGAAAATTTCGTGCGGCAGTGGACCAACGGACCTTTCTTGATTCGACAAGATAGCGGAGCGGCGCTCACGGAAGCCGATCTGACGGTAAGCGGGTCGCCGGAGCGATTCGTTGCCTGGGACGAGGTCGCGGAGGCTCCGATTATCTATGATTTTTCCGCGGGTGTTTATGAACGTCACGCCGTCAGCCCCGCACTCGCCGGAGAACGCCGTGTTGTGGCTAGCGACGGCCAAATTATCGATTGTGAGCCCGCGTTTGCGCGCTTGGCGGCGCTCGCGGCGCGCTATGCTCCGGAAAATTCTTCGGCGATAACCTGGGTGCCTGCCGAAAAAGTTCGGCAGGCGGCGCATCTGCTCGCCGCCCATCGGCCGGTGAGCATGTTCATGCACAACGGCGTCGGCCAGCATACCAACGCCACACAAACGAGCCGGGCGATTGCGATTTTTTATGCGCTCTTCGGCAATTTCGACCAACCGGGCGGCAATGTGGTTTTTCCGAAAGCGCCGCTGAATACCGTATCCGGCAAAGAATTTCTGCCGAAAGAAGCGGCGCAGCAAAGAATCGGGCGCGAGCGCAAACCTCTTGGGCCGCCGGCGAAACCCGGCAATTGCGCGGCCTACGATATTTTCACCGCGGTACTCGAAGGCCGTCCTTACCCGGTGAAGGCGCTGCTGAATTTCGGTTCGAACACAATCATGTCGACCGGCGACTCTCAAAGAGCACGGGAAGCCTTTCGCGCCGTTGATTTCGCCGTCGCAGCGGAACTGTTCATGACGCCGACGGCGGAACTTTGCGACTACGTGCTGCCGGCCACGAGCTTCCTGGAAATGGCTGGCGTCGGCAACGACTTCAGGCATAGAGCGCAGGGAAAACTTCATGTGCAATACCGGCCTGAGGTAGTGGCGCCGCTTGCGGAGCGCCGCTCCGACACCTGGATGATATTTGAATTGGCTAAGCGGCTTGGGCTCGGCGATGATTTTTGGCAAGGCGATATCCATGCTGCTTACGAATATGAATTGGCACCCGCCGGTGTCACCTTGACAGAGCTCAAGGCATCGCCGGGCGGCATCACGCTAGCCGCGACGCCGCGCTATCAAAAATATTCCGCAATAAATGACAGCGGCCATCCGCGCGGCTTCAACACACCGGACAAGAAAGTGGAGCTTTATGCGCATGCCTTCGCGGCGCATGGCTTTGCACCGCTGCCGGAATATGCGGAACCCATGATCAGCCCGGTGACTCGTCCGGACATCGCCGCCGACTATCCGCTGGTGCTTACCAACGCGAAGTTTACGACCTACATCCACAGCCAATTGCGCGGTTTGCCGAGCCTGCGCAAGGCAGTGCCGCATCCGACGGCGGACATCCATCCAGAGACCGCTCGGCACTATGGCATCGAAGACAAAGCATGGATGATTATCGAAAGTCCGCGTGGCGCAATTCGCGCCAAGGCGCGAGTCAGCGACGCGATCGGGCCGGGCGTGATCTGCTGCCAGCATGGCTGGTGGCAGGAGTGCAAGAATCTCGAGCTGCCCGGCTACGACTCCTACGGCGCCGGATCGGCCAATCCCAGTCTGCTGATCGGTTCCGATATCGCCGATCCGATCAGCGGCTCGCTGCCGCATCGATCGTTTCTCTGCCGCGTGAAGCCGGCGGAGTGAAAACCCCGCGTCCAGGGGGTGGGGTTTGAAACCCGCCTCAATCCTATATCCGGCCAACCGGCGAGGGCGGCAAATTCGCTTTCGATAAAGTGCGTTGATTGCTCCACACGGCACTGGCATATTCGTCCGTATGAAACTATCGCGGACTTCGATCCTACTTCTCTGTACCGCCGTCGTGACGTTCACGTCGATCGGCATGAGCACTTTTAGTCTGTTCCTGCCGCCGATCGAAAAAGAGTTCGGCTTGTCGCGCGCGCTGGCGACTCTGCCGTACATGATAGCTATGATCGGCTGGGCGGCGGGCGCCGTCTTGTTCGGCAAGCTCGCCGACGATTACGGCTCCCGGCCGGTGGTTCTGGCGGGAATTGTTCTCATGGCGGCGGGATTTGTCGGAATGGGCTCGTCGCACAATCTCTGGCAAATATCACTTTCCTGCGGCGTTTTGGTCGGTATGGCGATGGGCGCGTGCAGCCTGGTCATCATGTCTCTGCTCGTGTCGAAGCATTTCGAGGCGCGCAACCGCGGCCTGGCCGTGAGCGTGATCCAGACCGCGCCGCCGCTAAGCCCGTTGCTGTTCGCCCCGCTGATTTATCTTTTGATCAAGTCGTATGACTGGCGTGTAGCTGCAATCGCTTCGGGCGTGCTCCTGGCCGGCGTCGCGCTACCGCTGGCGTGGCTCGGCGCGCGCGACCCGAAAACAACGCTGGCGGCCCGCGGGCGGCGCATGGCGTGGAGCGCGTGCTTGCCTTATCTACGCAATCGCTCGTTGATGTTGCTTTTTGCCGTGCGCTTTTCCTGCGGCGTGGCGTTTTTCCAGATCGCACACCTGGTCTCGCTCACGATCAGCAAGGGTTTCGATTCCGCCACGGGCGCCACGGCGGTGAGCGTGTTCGGCGCCGCAGCGGGGGTGTCGGCGCTGCTGTTCGGCTGGCTTTCCCGATCGCTACGGCCGCGCGCGCATGCTTGGTCTGAGCTATTTGGTGCGCGGCGTCGGCACGTTGACGCTTGCGCTCAACCTATCGAGCGAACTTGCTTTCTATGCCGTCGTGGCATTAGCCATCGGGCCAACCTTCGGCACTGTCGCGATCGGCAACGTCATGTTTTTACGAGATCGTCGGCCCGAGAATGGCGGGAGTGATTCTGGGCTTGAGTTTCATCGTGCACCAGATCGGCTCGGCCGGGGGCCCGATGGTCGCCAGCATTGTCTACGACCAAACGGGTAGTTACGACGGCTTTATGATCGTAATGGGATTGATATTGCTGGCATCGGGCCTTGCCCTTTTTGGCGGGACGAACACGGAAGAAAAAATCGCTGAACCGATCGCGGTCGCCAGTCCTTCGCTATCGTAACCATTCACAAAAATCATCGAAAATTGTTGTGCAAGCGTAGGGGCAGGTTTTAAACCTGCCCCTACAAACGTTTGCGACTAGCTCATCAACCGCCCGCCGGAGACATTGAGCGATTCGCCGGTGGTGTGCGAAGAGTCGCTCGATGCAAGAAAAAGCGCCGCCTTTGCCACCTCTTCGTGCTTGGCGTACTTGCGCAGCGGGGTAAGTTCCAGGACTTGTTTTTCCAACTGCGAAAATTCCATTCCAAGTCCTTTCGCTCGTTCGGCGTACATTTCCCGAAGATCGGGTTCGTCCATGCCGCCCGGGCAGATTACATTGGCGCGAATTCCGTAAGGGCCGGCTTCTTTGGCGATCGTTTGCGTCAGTCCTATGAGGCCCCATTTGGCCGCGCACAGCGAACCGCGCAGCGCCATGCCTTCTCTACCAGCGGTGCCTGCGATGCTCACAATGCTGCCGCTTTTCTGCTTCATCATCTGCTTCAAAACCGTGCGACAACAGAGAAACACGAGCTTTAAGTTATACAAAAGCACGTCGTCCCATTGCTGGTCACTGATCTCCGTCACAGGCACCAACGGGCCGCGGAAGCCGGCGCTGTTGACCAGCACGTCGACCTTGCCGAAGCGTCGAACCGTGTCATCGACCAGCGCGTTCACCTGAAGGGGGTCGCTGCAATCGGCGGCGACGGCGAGCGCCTGCCCACCCTGTTGATGGATCGCTTGAGCAACGCTATCGAGCTGGGGCTTCATCTTTTCCAAGTCCACCAAGACGATCTCGGCGCCTTCTTTTGCAAAATAATGCGCTATGGCTTCGCCGATGCCGCGCGCGCCGCCGACAACGATTGCGATTTGACCGCCCAATTTCATGTTCGTCTCTCCTATCCGAGCACGTGCGAATATTTTTCGCGCAGCTTGGCATAGCGCTGCCCGCCTTCGGTTGCCGCCTTGCGGAAATCTTCCGGCATGACGTTGTACGGCGGTCGGATCGGGCCGGTTTTGCAGTACCCGGAAGCGGCCATTAAAACTTTTTCGAGCTGAATGTTGTAGGAGGCGAAAACCTCTTGAGAGCCGGTGATGGCGTGATGCGGTTCGTTGGCCCAGGCAATGTCAGCCGCAACGGCTTTCGCTCGCTGCGCGTCGCGCGCCGCCAGAGCGTTCATCAGGGCGAGCGCTATTTGCGGTCCGACCGAAGGAATCCAGCACGTGGTCTGAGACTCGGGCGAGATCTGCGCGAATTCATACGCGAGGCCTACCGGCGGCACGAAGTTAACCCTCCCTTGGGTGGCGTCCACGACTTTTTTTAGGATCGCCTTGCTGGAGAACTTCGCCGACATGACGGTCGGCGCTTTGGCGACAACCGCGCCCCAGAAGTCGGTCTCAAATTGGAAGCGAAACGCTCGTGCGTTGGCGTAAACCATGATCGGGAAATCCGGGAACGCTTCGGCAACGTCTGCATAGAACTTGACCGCCATGTCGAGTGTCGCCGGCTGCCACATGGGAATGCCCAGAAGCGTGCCGGTGGCGCCCAGCCCTTTGACGAATTTAATCCGGCGCGCGATTTCATGGCCGCCGAGCGCTGTCGTGCCGACAAAAGTCGGGATGCGCCCGTGCACGGTCTTCAGCAGGCAATCGACATAAGCTTCGTAATCGCGTTGCGAGGTCGTCGCGCATTCGCCCATGGTGCCGAGCGCCATGATGCCGGTGGCGCCATCGCGGACAAGGCTCTCGGTAAGCCGCGCCGTTTCGTCGAGATCGACCGTGTCCGTTGCATCCAAACGATCGGCTCCTTCTTTGGCGGGCGTCGGCATGATCGCCAATGCGCCTTTGAGATCCTGAGCGGTAATCATATAAACCTCCTTGGGTGATGAGCTGAAAAGTTTCGATGACCGAGGGATTGCTGTTCTCTAACACGTGGGTTCAGGGCATGGCAATAACGGATGGCAATCCCGACGTGAAGCGTTTTGCGGTGATTTGCCCCGACAAACTCAAAATCTCGTCTCGATCTTTTCGGTCAGCACGATTCCTTGGGGAGTCACGTTCGCTACATAGGGCAATGCCTCGACGCCGGCTTTGACAGCTCTGCGAAGCCAGCGGCCATACTCTGGGTCGATCTCGTCCGCGGGGCGGAAATAATCGCAGTCGCCGCGCTGGATCACGAAAACCAGGGCGGCGCGATGACCGCGTCGCTTGAGACGAATCAATTCTTTGAGATGCTTCGTCGCCCGCTCGCTGACCGCATCGGGAAAAGCGGCGGCGCCCTCAAAAGAGACGGTGACGTTTTTCACTTCGACATAGCAACGGCCGTGGCTTCCTTCCAAGCAGAGATCGAGCCGGCTATGGGCGCCGACTTTAACTTCCCGGCGGATCGTCGTGTAACCGCGCAATTCCGCGATATCACCTGCTTCTATCGCTTCGGCGACCAGCCGGTTGGGGTGCAGCGTGTTGATGCCGATCCAGATTCGGTTGACTTGAATCATCTCCCAAGTGTAGGCGAGCTTGCGGCCTTTATTCGGACTCAACGAAAGATAAACAGCGCTCCCGGGCTCTTTACAACCGAGCATGCTGCCGGTGTTGGTGCAGTGCGCCGTCACGATTTCGCCGTTGGGCAGGCGCACGTCGGCAAGAAAGCGCTTGTAACGTTGCACGAGCGTGCCCCGAACGAGTCGTGACCGGAACAGCATGCGCACGGTTATAGCCGAAGATCCGGCTAATTCCCAATAAAAGGCGAAAGAGGTCTCGCGTCGGGTCGAAACAGAGCGACGGCTTTCTTGAACTGGCGGAGGCGCTTTGTTAGCTTCGCTTAAAATTGCTGATCGGAGACGAGATGGCGAAGCGACAGCTCAAGTACGTCGGCCACAACGTGGCGCGCGTCGATGGCATCGACAAAGTCACGGGCAAAGCAAAGTTCGTCGGCGACATCACCGTTCCGGGCATGCTCGACGGCAAGATCCTGCGCAGTCCCTATCCGCACGCGCGCATTGGTTCCATAGACACCACACAAGCGGAGCGGTTGCCCGGTGTCGTCGCGGTGCTGACGGGAGCGGACCTCGCCGACGTAAATCCCATCTACAACGGCCGGCCGGTGATCGCCATGAATAAGGTGCGCTACGCCGGCGAGCCTGTGGCGGCCGTGGCGGCCCAGGACTTGGCGAGCGCGGAAGAGGCGCTGTCGTTGATTGCGGTCAGCTACGAAGAGTTGCCAGTCGTAACCGGTATCGATGCTGCGCTCAAAAACGGCGCGCCCGTCATCCACGAGGATAAGACCGGAAACATCGGCACGCACGAAAGAGTGGTTCGTGGCAACATCGACGAGGGATTCGCCCAATCGGAGGAAATCGTCGAAGACCTGTTTACTTTCCCCATGGTCTATCACTTTGCGATGGAGCCTCATTCCGTCATTGCCCACTATGGCGACGACGATGAGATCACGGTCTGGTCCTCCGCGCAGCATCCGTTTCAGGTGCGCGGCGATATCGCCAGGATCTTCAAAGTGGCGCCGGCGAAGGTGCGTCTGATCATCCATTATCTTGGCGGCGGCTACGGCAGCAAGTCGTATACGAAATTCGAACCGTTGGTCGTCGCCCTGGCGCGCAAGGCCAGACAACCGGTGCGGATCTGCAACTCGGTCGGCGAATCGATGGTGACCGTGCGCCGTCACGGCGCCCGCGTGAGAATCAAGACTGGCGTCAAACGCGACGGCACGATCATGGCCCGCGAGGCCAAGATTTATCTCGACACCGGCGGCTACGATGACAACGGTCCGCAGGTGACGGCGCGCTCGGCGACCCGAGTGCTCGGCCCGTACTGGATTCCGCACATTCGCACCGACGCCTATCAAGTTTATACCAATACCGGCTCGGCGGGCTCCTATCGCGCCATCGGCGCGCCGCAGGTCATTTTTGCCGGTGAATCGCAAATCGAAATGATCGCGGCCAGAATCGGCATGGACGCGGCAGAACTGCGGATGAAAAACCTGCTGCGAAAGGGCCAGGAGCTGCGTCCCGGACTGAAGGGCATCGATGCCGACCTGGCGGCGAGTTTAAGGAGCTTGGTACGTGAAAGCGGTTGGAAAAAAGCGCTCAGGAAAAAAAACCCGCCGGTCGGGATGGCCTGCGCGATCACAAACGCTGGCGCGACGCCGGTATCGGTGGCGATGATCCGGATGCAGTCGGACGGCATCGCCAACATCGTCGCCGGCAGCACGGAAATGGGCCAGGGAGTGCGGACGACATTAACGCAGATTGCCGCCGAGGAATTGACTCTGCCGATGGAACAGTTCCGCATGGCGGGGGCCGATACGAAGGTGACACCCTACGATAGTTCGACCGGTTCGAGCCGGTCGACAACTCTCATGGGAACAGCGGTGCAAAAAGCGGCGCGCGACTTGAAACAGCAATTCATCGCGATTGGCGCCCAAGCGATGGCCGTGCAGTCGAAGCAGATTCGGGTCGAAGCCGGCGCGCTCATTTGCGGCGAATCCCGGCTGACGTTCAAAGAAGCTTTTGAGCGCCGCTTCGGCAAGGGCTCCGGCGGTGAGATGATCGGCCGCGGCGAGGTGGGGCCGGAAATAACCAATAACGCGCTGCCGGTTTTCTGGGAAGTGGGGATGGGCTATGCCGAGGTCGCCGTCGACCAGGAAACCGGCGAAGTGACGCTCAAAAAGTTTATCTCCGTTGCCGACGTCGGCAAAGCGATTCATCCGGAGCACTGCGTCGCTCAGGAAGAAGGCGCGGCCATGCAGGGAATCGGCCACACGTTCTTCGAGCAACTGATCTATGACCATGGTCAGCTGCTCAATTCCAGTTTGGTCGATTACCGAGTGCCGACTTTTTCGGATGTGCCCGGGGAGTTTCACACGGCATTAATCGAAAATGGCGACGGTCCCGGCCCGTTCGGCGTGCGCGGGATGGCCGAGGGCGGCATTCTGTCGGTTGCACCGTCCGTATGCAACGCTATCGATCGCGCCACCGGCGTGCGCATCAAAGACTTACCGCTCACACCCGAACGCGTCTGGCGCGCGCTTAAGGATGCCAAGTAGCGGCTGCGGACAGCGCAAGCCCGGCAGCAGAGATTGTGCGATTCATGGATAGTCCGACGACGAAATCTTCCAGTAAGATTCCGCGATTTCACATTCGAGCGGCAACCAAGTCGGATGTACCGGTGATTCTCTCGTTTATCACCCAGCTAGCCGCTTACGAGCACCTGGCGCACGAAGTCGTTGCCAGCGAAAAAATTTTGCGCGCAACACTCTTCGGCAGCCGTCGCACCGCCGAGGCCGCGATCGGTTGCTTCGAAAAGCGCCCGATCGGCTTTGTGCTTTTCTTTCACAATTACTCGACCTTTCTCGGGCAACCGGGGATCTATATTGAAGATCTCTTCGTCGATGAGGCGTTTCGCCGGCGCGGGTTCGGCGCCGCATTACTGCGCTACGTCGCCCGCCTGGCCAAGCAACGAAAATGCGGCCGGTTGGAGTGGTCGGTATTGGATTGGAATGAACCTGCGGTCAAGTTTTACAAAAAGCTCGGCGCGAGGCCGATGAGCGACTGGACGGTCTTTAGGGTGACGGGCGAAGCTTTGACAAGGTTGGCCGCGATCGCAGACTCCTAGCTCGGTTGCGCGATCCGCAGCCCGTCGGCATTTCACCTCGAAGTTCTGCTCTAGCTTTGATTGAAAGGCACAGTGATTTTTATTTCCGTTCCTTTTCCGGGTGCCGAATCGAGACGAATTGCGCCGCCGATTTTTTCAATTCTTCCTCTCATGCTCTTGAGCCCGTAATGGCTGCTGCCTTCGATGGCAGCCGGGTCGAACCCGACGCCATTATCGCGCAAGCTCGCCTGGCAGCCTTCGGCTGTGCTCGTCAAGGTCAGCCGCAGCTCGGTCGCCCGGGAATGGCGCACGGCATTTAAAATGCCTTCGCGCAAAGTGAAGTACAGTTCTCTTTCAAGCTTGGTCGGCAAGCTCCGGGGTCCGACCGCGCATCGAAAGTCGAGCTTGAATCCTGTGCGAGCGCGAAATATTTCTAGTTCTTGTTTGAGCCGCCGCTCCAGAGAACCGGCTTGGAGCTCCTCGGGGTTCTGATTTTCCGCGAGTAGATTGCGAATCTCGGTGATCGCCTTATCGATGTTTTCCTCGATGACGTGAAGTTCTTTTTCCAGCGCAGCGCGATTGTCCAGAAGCTGATGTCGCGAGGTTTCGGCGCGCAGGCGGGTGCCGGACAGCAACTGCAATACCCGGTCGTGCAGCTCGCGGGAGATTCTTTGCCGCTCTTCGCTGACCGCCTTCGAGGGGTCGCCCGGTGATTTTTTGGTTTTTTGTTCCACGGTCTTCAGTCGTTGCACGCCAAACCGACCTTCGAGTTCACCGAACGCAACTGTTGTTGCGGCGCCGTCAGCGAAAATCGGCGTTATTTGACCCGGTGAAGACGCCGGTCAGGATTCCGCGCTGTTTTGGCAGGACGGTTCCTGGGTTAGAAAACGACATTAAACGCTCGCTCAAGTAGCTGCCGTGTAACGCAGCCGTCCCGAGGTGTCAAGTTGGAATTGCCGCCGGTTACTGGATTAAATCGAAAACCGAGCTGAGGCTCGAAATACGCTCTTCATTGTTGGCGCTTGCCAGCCGGCGACGGTCGACGAGGACAGCGCGCAATCCCGCCTTACTGGCGCCGAGCCGATCATTGATTTCACTGTCGCCGACATGAAGACTCTCTTCCGGCCTGATCTCGTGGCGCTTCAATGCGGCGTGAAAGATTTCTGCCTCGGGTTTTGCGTAGCCCACCCGGCTCGACACGAAAATATGATCGAAGCATGAACCCACGCCAAGGCCGTCAACGATCTGCACCAAGCGCGAATCGAAATTCGAGATCACGCTCAAATTCAATCCGCGCTGCTTCAGGCCGGCCAGCGTGTCAGCGACTTCCGGATAAAGACTCCAGGCGCGCGGCTCGGCGAAATAGGAGAACAGGCCGTCGAAGAATTCGTCAAATCGTGCAAACGGGCTCCATGGCTCAAATACCCGCGCCACCAGGTTCTTCCACCAATCGCGTTCCAGCGAAGTCAGGGTTTCTTCCAGCGCTCCAGGGAAAGCCAGCCGCGGCGCTGTCTCAAAGCAGACGCGAAAACACTCAGAAATTTCGGACGGTGGAACGTCGAGGCCGTACTTCGCTGCGTAC
>JAICHC010000037.1 GCA_025922795.1 Candidatus Binatia bacterium
ATGTCCGGCGCCGGCTTTTTGCGGACCTATTTTCGCGTCGTGTTTCCGCTCATGGCACAGACCATGGTATTGGTGGCGGTCATCAAATTCATGTTCGCGGCCCAGCACAATTCCGCGATCATTCTCTTGGCGACGTCGGAAACCAGGACCCTGTCACTGCTCGCGCTCGACCAAATCGCCGCGGGCTATCGCGAAGTCGCCAGTATTACGATCATTGCAATCACCTTGCTCACTCTCGGCATTGCCATCGTCGCCCGCTCTTTCGGTCTCAAGGTCGGGATTCGAGCCGAGTAGCACAATCGCACTCTGATAAAAGGAAATTTAAGTGAGTTTTCTGCGCATCGAAAATC
Source organism: Candidatus Binatia bacterium (assembly GCA_025922795.1). The sequence goes on from JAICHC010000037.1 coordinate 351, forward strand.
TCTACAAAACCTTCGACCGCGTCGTGGCGGTCAATCGCATCAATCTCGACATCGAAGAGGGCGAGTTCTTTACCTTGCTCGGGTCGAGCGGTTGCGGCAAGACGACGACGTTGCGCATGGTCGGCGGTTTGGAGAAGCCCGATGGCGGTGCGATTTACCTGGGCGAGCACTGCCTAGCGGCGCGCGAGCGAAATATTTTCGTCAAACCCGAGAAGCGCGACATGGGCATGGTATTTCAGTCCTACGCGCTTTGGCCGCACATGACGGTTTTCGAGAATGTTTCCTATCCTTTGAAACTACGCGGCCTGAGCCGGTCCGACATTCGCGCGAAAGTCGCCGAAGTCTTGGGCCTGGTCGGTCTCGGCGGACTGGAAGATCGACCGGCGCCGGCACTCAGCGGCGGTCAGCAGCAGCGGGTCGCACTGGCGCGGGCGCTGGTCTTCTCGCCCAAAGTATTGTTGCTCGACGAGCCGCTCAGCAATCTCGACGCGCAACTCCGCGAGGAAATGCGCCGCGAGCTGAAAGCTCTGCAACAGCGCGTGCGCATTACCGTGCTGTTCGTGACCCATGACCAAATCGAAGCGCTCAGCCTTTCCGACCGCATCGCCATCATGAAGTTCGGCGTGCTTGAACAAGTCGGCACGCCCGAGCAAGTCTACTATTATCCGGCGACCCCCTTCGTGCGCGACTTTTTGGGAAAGACGTTTCTTTTGCCCGGTGAGGTGGCGGCCGTTTCGGATCAACAGGTGGAAATCAAAGTCCAGGGGGTCGGTGCTTCGGCGCTTCAGTTGCAGCGCAACAATGTCATCTCATCGTCCAATGGCTTTCCGACAGTCGGTCAGGCGGCGATGGTTGCGATCCGGCCGGAGAAGATCGCGCTCACGGATACCGTGAGCGAACGCCAGAGCAATGTTATCGAAGGAGCCCTGCAGTCGGTTCAGTTTCTCGGCGACCGTTACGAGTACACCGTAACCTTGGGAGCGCAAACCCGCGTGATCGTCTCCCCCGAAGCCAGGCAACTGAAGCAGGGCAACAAAGTTTTTCTCGAATTGAAACCTGACGGCATGACGCTTTGGCCGCGATCGGGCCAGGAGCCGACCGCAGAGATTCTTTGAGTCCTATCCAGACTTTTTTCAGTGTGAGAAGAACTCCCCAGGCGCGATCGTATGAAGGCCGTCTTTATCGCCAGGCTCGTCAGAACGGTCGGTTTATAACAAAACTCTGGCTTCTAACTATCCCAGTGTTAGCCGCACATGACTTCGTTAAAGCTTGGTTTGCGCCGCGGGTTCGTTCAACTTCTCCATCGCATCCTCTGCAGCGGCTTTGGCGCCGGCGGCTTCGATTTTCTCGCCGTCCCAACGAAAACGGGCGATGGCCGGCACTCGCCAGACGGTTAGCAGCGTGATGACCGATATGATCGCACCGCCCATAATGGTTGTTTCGCGCGCGCCGAGCAGCGGCACCATGATCCCAGACTCGAGTTGTCCGAGCGGGTGGAGACCTCGGTTGCTCAACTGAAGTACGCCCATCACCCGGCCGCGAAATTTTTCCGGCGCGAGCATCTGCAGGATCGTGCCGCGCGCCGCGCTCCAGATCATATCGGTTGCGCCCACGAACGTGAGCAGCACCAGAGCCAGCGAAAACGATGGCGATAGTCCGAAGAGCGCGAAGCCGGCGCCGTAGAGAAGGGCCGAGACAAATAAAATCCTTCCTTGTTCGGGGCCTTGCCCGAGGGTGATAAAAACACTTGAGCCGATCACCGCGCCCAAACCGCGCGCTGATTGGAGAAAGCCGAAGCCGTGCGCGCCGACGCGAAACACGTCGCTGGCTAAAATAGTCAGTAGCGCGTGGTCCAGGCCAAAGATGGACACAAAGGCTTCCATGACGGTGAGACCGAGAATAACCGGTTGGGAGATGATGTAGGAAAATCCCGCTTGGGTCTCGGCGAGAAAATCTCGCTGGATCTCGCGCGCGGGCGAGGGTGCGCGCATGAGCAATAAGGCCACGACGACCACTAGAAAACTCGCCGCGTTCGCGAAGAATGCGCCGGCGGTGCCCATGAGGCTGATGGCGATCCCGCCGAGAGTGGGGCCGATCAAAGCGGCTCCCTTCCAAAGCACCGAGTTGAGCGCCACGGCATTGGGCAGGACCGCTCGTGGGATCAGCGACGGGAATAGGGCTTGGCGCGCCGGTCCATCGAACGAACCGACCGACGCGCTGATGAAAGTAAAGAGATAAATCTGCCAAGCCTGAATTTGCCCCGCGTAATCCAACATGCCGAGAGCAAAAGTCACGAGCGCCAAGATCGCCTGGGTGAGGAGCAGCAGCCGCTTACGGTCGTAGCGGTCGGCGAAGGTGCCGCTAATCAGCCCCAGGGTGAGGGCGGGAACGGCCCGAAATACGCCATTCAAGCCGAGCTGCAGCGGCGAACTCGTCAGCTCGTACAATAGCCAATTGGTCGCCGTCATCTGCATCCAGGTGCCGATGTTGGAGACGAACAGGCTTAGCCAAAAAAGTCTAAAATCGCGATAGTGAAAGGCGGCAAGCCGCCCCGCCGGGGGCCGATCCGCTGCGGAAGATTCGTCTGACCTGTTCACCGGTGTTTAGTGCACTGGAATCAAAGTCTGTTTACGTGGTGTTTGCTCTCTATTCGTCAGGCCGGTGAAGAGATCGTAGGGGGCCGGTTTGAAAGCCCCTTACATTTGGATTCCGCTGGTACTAGCGAAAAATGCCTAGCGAGTCAGATCCCATTGCGCGAAGCCCATCGCGCACCCGATGCCGGTCGTGGTTCGATACAAGGGGATGTACTCGATCATTTGTCCTGGGCGATCGGCTGCCGCGGCCGCGACGATCCAGTTACGGATCTCCGAAGTGCCGTCGATCAGATCCGCGGCGCGCATGGCCGCCATATAGCTTAAATCGTTTCGCTTCAGCGCCTGAATGAATTCGTGATCGAGCTGCTCGTCGATGGTCGTGTGGCTGAGGCCGCCAGATGCGACAATGGCGAAGCGCTTGTCTTCGGGAAAGCGGCGTAGCACGGTTGCCAGGGCGCGGCCGAATTCGGCGCAGCGCTTGGCGGAAGGCGCCGGCGGATAATAGGTGTTCACCATGACCGGAACGATCGAGTGATTTGCTTGCGGACTCAAAAATTTGAGCACGCGCGCGAATGCATGGCCCAAACCGCCGGCGTAACTGGTGCGTTTGGAATAGGACGGATCGAAGCCTTCGTCCATCAGACCGGTGACGAGCGCTTCAGCCATCTTTTCATCGACCCGGTACCGGGTGCGATTTTCCGATTTGGGTTGTTTCAAGTAGTGTAAGCTCGTGCTCGCTTCGACTTCCGCGCCGACGAAGATAGTGAACGGCGGCATATTGTCGTCGACGAGATTTTCATGCTGGTCGTCGCCGACGATGACGAGAACGTCGGGACTAAGCTCGTCCACGTTGTCCCGCAACTTGGCAATGGCCGCCATGCAGCCGTGCCACTTGGCTCGTTTGACTTCGGAAGTTTCTTTCTCCAAGCCGGGCTTGTCGGGGAGGTGTTCGCTCTCGCGATTTCTCAAAAGTCCCCATTGGTCCGGATCGAGCATTAACTGCGGCGCGTGGGACATAGCCAAACAGCCGACAAGGTTTGCCATAAATTAATTTCGAGTCTCTGGTTTAGAGGATCGATTAACCTCTACTACAGAATCCCGGAGGCGACAAGCAAACGTAGGTTTCAGTCGTTCCCATCGGTTCACCTGAACAAGAACAGTTGAAGTTCAAAGCCTCGAATTGCCACATCCTTCGTATACTTCGCGCGCGTTGTGATGATAGGCTATTGATGGCTGCAATAGAAATAGCCACGAAGGATGACTAAGCCGCGCATCATTTCTTATGAGCTTCCCGGTGGATGGACGGTTTTCGCCGGCGCTACGGACGCGGACAACGATTATCTGAGCATGTCATTGGCTCGGCCTGACGATTGGTGGTTTCACGCCGATAAGGTCCCCGGCAGCCACGTGATTTTGCGCGCCAAAGACGGCGAAGAACCAAGCCGTGAGACGATCCGCCAGGCCGCTGCCGTGGCGGCTTATCACAGTAAAGCGCGCAACGCCGGGCGGGTGCCGGTTCACTGCACGCAAGCGCGCCATGTAAGAAAGCCGCGCGGCGCAAAAACTGGGACGGTCAACGTATCGCACGGCACGTTGGTAAAAGTCAGTCCCGACATAAGTTTTGCAACGCGCCTCCTCGGCGGCGAACACTCTATCAGAGTAAGGAAGTAGGTGAGACGGACAAGGCATAAGTAAGAGGCTTGCTCGTGATTCGAATCCTGGATAGAGTTCGGCCGTTGCGGCCGCTGATGATCATTGTATGAAGACAACCCCAAAACTAGGCGCATGCGAGATAGACGATTATGATCTCCAAAGAAGAAAATGATCTTTTAACCCAGACCAAGGCAGGGACGCCGGCCGGCGAATTGATGCGCCGGTATTGGCAGCCGGTCGCTCTGAGCGAGGAATTGCCTCAGGGCGTGGCGCCGCGGACGGTCGCGATCATGGGCGAAGAGCTGGTGCTCTTTCGCGATGATCAGGGACGGGTGGGCTTGCTCGGGTTACATTGCTCGCATCGCGGCACCGACTTGAGCTATGGCCGGGTCGAAAACGGCGGTTTGCGCTGTCTCTATCATGGCTGGCTTTACGATATCCGCGGCCGTGTGCTCGAACAGCCCGGCGAGCCGGGCGGCGGGGCGAACAGAGATTTGATCTGTCACCTTGCGTATCCGTGCCAGGAAGCGGGCGGCGTCGTTTTTACGTACATGGGGCCGGGCGATCCGCCGCTGCTGCCCAATTACGAATTTCTTACCGTGCCGGAGCCGCAGAGAACGGTCACGAAAATTTTTTATCGCTGTAATTATCTCCAGGGCAATGAAGGCAATATCGATCCGGTGCATCTGTCTTTTTTGCACCAGTATCTGAACGAATCCCAGTTCGTCCACAAGCGCGTCGTTCCGGGGAGTGGCGCGACGGATAACGCTCTGCTCCGCGAGGACATCGCACCGACAATCGAAGTCGAGGTGATGGACTACGGTTTGCGAATTTACACGATTCGGAGCGCCGGCTCGGCCAAGTCGTATCTGCGCATCACCAATTTCATCATGCCGAATCTGTCGGCCTTCGGCGGCTCGACGGTCGGGGAGGGTTACGCGGTTCATTGGCACGTGCCGATTGATGACACCTCTCATTGGAAATATGTCTTCATGTTCAGCCGCGAAAAAGCTCTTTCAGAAGAGCTGCGCAAGAAACATCGCGCCGACATAACGGCGGACTTTCGTTTGAGCCGCGAAGAGGCGAACCGCTACCAGCAGGACCGCGAATCCATGCAGACCAAAACTTTCACCGGCATGGGTCTGAATTTTCAAGCCCACGATGCGTTCGCTACGGAAAGCCAGGGACGTATTCAGGACAGGACCGCGGAACATCTCGTTACCTCGGACAAAGCGATTATCGCGGCGCGGAAACTGCTGTTGAGCGGCATCGAAGACGTGAAGCAGGGACGCGCGCCGCGGCACCGGTTAAGCGATCCAAAAACTAACCGCTTCCCGCACCTGATGGTCATTTCCGAGGTGATTCCCGGCACTACTCACTGGAAGGATTACGCCAAGAAGCTGGTCGAGGAAAGACAGGCGACATCTTAAAAGCTGGCAATCAGAGGGAGCGGAGCGTGGATCGTGATCGTGTCCGTGAACGTGACAGGAAATCCGGACGACACGAACATGAAATCGCGCGAGATGATTGAGAGCAACGAAGCCACGAGGCGTTTTCAGCCACCTGCTGGACTTAGGATCGCAGCGAAATAGAATACCAGCCCATCAGTTCACCAACCTTAAGACGGAGGCACTAAGCGATGAAACTTCTCTATAAAACCATGCTGGTCGCGTTGCTCGTTGTCGGTGTATCGGCGAGCGCCGCGGCTCAACAGCGCATGATCGGTTACGCCGGGTTCGCGGGCTTTCAGGTCTCCATGTGGGCGGTGAAAGACCTCGGTTTACTCAAGAAGTACGGCCTGGAAGGTGAAACAGTATTGGTCCCCGGGACCTCCCGTCAGATCCAGGCGTTGGTCGGCGACAGCATTCAGTTCGCCCATGTCGATGCGGCGGGGCACGTCCGTGCCGTGATGCGCGGCGCGGATATCGTCATGGTCGGAGGGTCGTTAAACAAGTTTCCCTTTAGTCTCGTGACGCAAAAAGAAATTCGCAAGCCGGCGGATCTCATCGGCAAGAAGATTGGTATTGTGGGATTCGGCGGTGCAAACGACCTCGCCGTAACGCTCTTGCTCAGAGAATGGAAGATTCCGCGTGATAAGGTCACGGTCCTGCAGGCCGGCGGCGGCGCAAATCGGTTGGTGGCGATGTCCACTGGAGCGCTGGATGCCACCGTGCTTTCGCACCCTGAGCTGGGCGAGGCGCTGCGCATGGGCATGAATGAACTCGGCAACCTCAACGACTTCAAGACGGCCGATTATCCCATGTGCGCGGTCGCTGTCCGCCGACCCTTTATGGCGCAAAATCGCGATGTCGTGAAACGTTTCATGATGGCCTACGCCGAGGCGACCTATCAGTTCATAAACAACAAGGAGAAGGGAGTGGCGATTTTCAAGCAGCGATTGAAGCAGGATAACGCAAAAGCGCTTCAGGAGACTTACGAGTATTTCGCGCCGCAGTTTTCTTTTCCTACGCGAGTTTCGCAGAACGGCATGCAAAACACGCTGGAGCTAATCGCTAAAGAGAGCCCGAAGCTCGACACCAGGATCGAGAAATACGTGGACGAAAGCATTATGAACGAGTTGGAGAAGGAAGGATTCTTCAAGAAGCTCGCGGGTAAATGACCCGCGAGCGTTCAAAGGTTCAAACGTTCAATGTTCAAGGTGCTCGGAGCGAATCGGTATTCAGTCGTTGAACCTTTGAACGATTGAACCTTGAACCAAGCCGACCGCAGGGGGCCTAATGCTTACTCGCATCCAACACTTTGCCATCGTCAGTGAGAACTTCGTCCGCGAAGCCAGGTTCTATGAGTCCGTGTTCGGCATGAAGCGGTCGAAGCCCGGGTCAGAAGAGGAACAGAAAGCGATCCGCACCAATTATGCTGTCAGCATCAGCGACGGCTACGTCGGTGTTACCGTCATCGGCAGAAAGCCCGGTTACGTGCCCGGATTGCACCACTTCGGCGTGGATGTCGACGACGTCGACCAGGCGATTGCCCGTATCAAGAAGAATTATCCCGACGTTGCCGTGCTCAATCGGCCGTCCAATCGGCCGTTTGCAACCTACGGCGCGCATGATCCCGAAGGAAACTATTTCGACTTGACCCAGGAAGGGATGTCGAACCGGAGAGACGTCTACGTAGAACAACAACGCGAGCAGCCGCGCCGTGTTCATCATCTGAAGCTGCGCGTCATGAATGCGCCGACGATCGCGGCTTTCTACCGCGACATGCTGGATTTGCGCGAAGCCGACAAAGCTCTGGAAGATCCCAATTTTTATCTCACTGACGGCAAGATGACCTTGATCGTCGCGCCGTGGAAGATGAGCGACTTCGAAGGCGCAGGCATCGACCGCCCGGGCCTGGAGCACATCGGGTTTAAAGTGGAGAGCGTGGAGGGCGTCCAAAAGGACTTAGCCGCGTTGCGCGAAAGTAATTCGGAAATGCGCGAGCGCATCGTCGCCGAGCCCAGCGAAGGTGAACGCCGCGCCGCGCTGATCGCCTCCTGCCGCCACTGCCGGTGGTCGACCTCGAGCCCGGACGGAATTTTTGTCGATATTTTAGAGAAAGAGAATTAAGGCGTCGCGTTTAGTGCGTTGTGAGGCTAGTTGCGATGTGGCATCATGACATCATTGTAGGAGTAGAGAATGACTAGTTCGGCAAAAAATATCTTAGAGTCCTTTGACGAACTTCCCGAGGTTGAAAAGCAGGAAGTCGCACTTGCCATTCTTAGACGAACCCTGCGTTCCGATTCGCTTCCCCTGTCTGATGACGACCTTGTAATCCAAGCCGAGGAGATTTTCCTCGATCTCGATAAACGCGAAGCATCGGATGGCAAAAGCTAACCGGGGAGAAGTCTGGATTGTCGATTTAGGTTTAGCGGCCAAAATTCGGCCTTGTTTGATCCTCAGCGTTCCCTTTTCAGATCAAGAACGATCTCTCGTAACGGCCGTGGCTCATACGACCAGTGTTCGTGGCGGCCGTTTTAAAGTAGCGGTGCGCCCACTGTTTCTAAAGATCGGAGTATTTGATGCGCAGAATTTGGTGACCATTCCCGAGGCAAGATTGATCCGGCGTGTCGGTACGCTCCGCACGGAAGACCTGGCGTCAGTAGAAAACTCCGTGCGGGCATGGCTTGGGCTTTGACGCTTTGTCGATGAGCAAATTCGAGCCTCACCGTGTCGGAACTCTGCGCTGTGATTTAAGCCTACCCCGCAGTTCCGTCCCCCTTGACTCAACTCACCGCGTTTCGTCATTCCCGCATGCATTTAGCGGGAATCCAGGCGAGATTTGACTAACTTCTCCAGTTACTCCCGACTCCGCCTGTCCAGTTTCTGTCGATTTGTGTGTGCTTTATTGTGCTTGACGGCACACACTATTTGTGGTTCTATTGACGGGTAGGAGGTGTGTCATGGCCCGGGTAAACGTGTTCTTAAAGGATGAGCTACTGGACGAAATCAACGAGGAAGCCAAAGAGGAAGGTACCAATCGTAGTGCTCTAATCCAGGCTGCCTTGGAGAAATATATCGAAAACAAACGGCGCGAGCGGGAAGATGAGGAAAAACGGCAAAGAATGCAGGAGGCTTCCCGCAAAATGGATGCGCTGGCGAAGAAGCTAGGTAAATGGGACCCGCAGGCGACGATCAGGAAATTTCGCGACAGTAACCTAAAAGGGAATTCGTGATCACTGCGCATCACGTCGGTTACGTGGTGGACGCATCGGTGATCGTTAAGTGGTTTCTTCATCAACAGGAATCCGACCGCGACCGTGCCTTGGCGTTGAGAGCGCTTCATATCTCGGGTAAGTCAAAGATTTTCATCCCACGATTAACTCTCGTGGAAGTCCTCAACGCGATCCGGTTCAACCCTAACGCCGACGAAGCAACAGGACAAGCGGCTTTAGAAGCACTCGAAGACTTGCATCTCGAAACGATACCCGGTGACGCCGATCTCTTGCGCAAAACGAACGCCATCGCATGGGCGTACAAAATGACGATCTACGACGCACTGTATGTCGGCCTGGCCGAGCAGCTGGGATACCCCCTCATCACCGCCGACGAAAGAATGATAAGACAACTGAAGGATCATAGTATTTTAGTCCCGTTGCGTGAGTTCGAAATCAAGGGCTGAAAATAGAGATAATCTCAGACCTTCAATTTTTCTTTTCGCAAGGCTGCTGCAACCGGTGCTCTGCTCTTACTTCGACTGAAACGGTATTCCCGTTTTCTTCGATATATCCAACAAATCATCCACCACGGCGCTAAGCAATGGAATCCCCTCCTTGCTTCTGATTGCCTCGGCTTCGCGCTCCGGGTCGCCTGGAATAAGTGGGCCGTTGGTGCCGGGGGCGGGTTTGGTGTTGCGGAAAACGTGAATCCAGTCGTCGATTTGTTTTTTGAATTCGTTCTTGTCGATGAAGCCGTCGATTTGCATAGCGCCGAAAAAGTGGCCGATGCCTCTGCCGACGCTACGAGCAGGGATTTCCTGGCGCAAGGCAAATGGCGGCGCGAACGGTCCCCAATTGGCGCCACTTAAAACGCAGCAGAGGATATCCACTATGGACGCCAAAGCGTAACCTTTGTGGCCGCCCATTTCTCTTTCGGAGCCGAGCGGCAGCTGCGCGCCGCCGTCGATCATCTTGCTGGGATCGGTCGTATCGCGGCCTTCCTTGTCGACGATCCAGCCTTTGGGGACCGGCTCGTTCTTGCGTAAGGCCATTTCGATTTTCCCGTAGGCGACGGCGCTGGTCGCCATGTCGATGACGATGGGCGGTTCTTTGTAGCCGGGAAAGGCGATCGCGATCGGATTGGTCCCGAGCATTCTTTCCGCGCCCCACAGCGGCGCGACAAGCTTGGTCGTATTCGTCATCGCCCAACCGATGAGATCGCGCTCCAGCGCCTGCAAAGGGTCGTATCCCGCGATGCCGAAATGGTTTGTGTTGCAAACGCTCACCCAGCCGGAACCATGCTGCTCGGTTTTGGCCATAGCGATCTCGTTGGCTTTGGGCCCGATGACTAAACCGAGTCCATTGTCGCCGTCGATGGTGGCGACGCTGGCTTTTTCGCGGACGATTTTGATCCTGGGCGTCGGATTAATTCTACCCAGCTCGAGCATTTCAAAGTAAGTGTGCAGACGGGCGACGCCATGGGAGTCGATCCCGCGCAGATCGCTCCTGATCAACACATCGGCGGCCTGTTCGGCGTCGGCTTGCGGAACGCCGAAGTGCTTGAATACCTCGGTGGTGAAATCGCGCAAATAGTCGGCGGAAAAGATTTGCGTCGAGTTCTCGCCGGCAATCGAGCTCATGTTGCCCAACCTAACTACGGCCGGGCATGCCGTGTCAACGTCGGAAGCATCCAGCGATCTGCGGAGCTTCCCCGGCGCCATAAACGCATCACCGCCGAGTATTTTAAAAGAGCCGGTCTGAAGTTCGCCTGGATTCCCGCTAGAAGCATGCGGGAATGACGACTTCAGTACGGCTGTCAGACGGCGC
>JAICHC010000038.1 GCA_025922795.1 Candidatus Binatia bacterium
ATCGCTTGAGAACACATGACCGGTTACTAACGGCGTTAGTGCGCTATTTCGCAGGTCGATGGGTTGCCGTAAACTTTACCGTGTTCCGCTATGTCCGCTTGAGCTTTGAATGTGTTTCAACGGTTGAACCTTTGAACCGATCTCCGGTGCCTGCATGACAATTTCCGCAATCGACGTGATCTGCCGCTCGTTTTAGTTTTCATCCATGGCATGGGTGTTGCTCGAAATCCTCTCCCACCACCCGGAAAGGAAGAAAAAATGTCTCAGCAATACCGTAGCTCGTCGCCTTTTTGGAGCATTTTCGCCCTTCTGGTAATAATCGGTTGCGCGCCTGAAACGAGCACGCCGCAAACAACCGCGCTTAATTGGACGGCGGAAAATCGACTCGCGTCTGGAGGACGGTCAGAAGGGTCATCGCGCATCGCTTCCGGAGGTTTCGGCTCTTCCAGTCTCGACGCGCTGAGAAGCGGTGAGAGTACCGCAACAGCGCCATCGAGTCCTCTCCAAGACATCTATTTTGAATTCGATCGGTACGAGCTCCGGGCGGAGGCTCGCGCAACTCTCGACGCGAATGCGACTTGGCTGAAAGAACACCCTTCGGTTCGGGTCGAGATCGAGGGGCACTGCGATGAGCGCGGGACGAACGAGTACAATATGGGATTGGCTGCGAAGCGTGCAGAGGCCGCCAGAGATTATCTGGTGTCAGTGGGCATTCCCCGCCACCGGTTGTCCGCCGTGGGTTACGGCGAAGAACTTCCGGTATGCACCGAACACATAGAGTCGTGCTGGCAGAAAAATCGCCGGGACCGCTTCGTGATTGCCGCTGCCGCTCCGACTTCTTGATGTCTAGTAGATTTCGAAATAGCCCGTGGCCGCTCTCTTGGCGTTGATGAAAACGTCCACCTCGTAAGGGCCGACGGGCCATTTTCCCGGCTCGAAATTTCCCGCGCCGATCACATGGCTGGACGTGGTCCAATCCGGATTAATCCGGCTTTCGAATTCTTCGATGCGCAGCGTTCGTCCGTTCTGACGAAAATAAAGAGTAATCGGGAAATAGGTTCGGGTTCCGGGTCGGGAATAGTCAAGATTGATTTCCGTGTAAACGGTTCTGGTCATATTCGCTGCAAAGCGGGTGTCATATTTCCGATCCGCGATAAAGGCTCGTTTCGAACGTTCGCCTTCGAAAAACTGGACGTTCGTAACACGTCCGTCGACTGACGGACCCAACGCGATTGGCTCCTCGACGATCTTAGGCTCACTGGCCGCGGCGGCGGCGCGATTTTCGATCTGGGTAGCGCTGCAGCCCGCGATGACCGGAAGAAAGAGCCCAACGAACAAAAGCCCCGTCGATTGTTTTAGGTCGAAGAACATCACTTCCTCCTTGTTTCAACTGTGGTCTTGCCTTCGAGAGCAATCAAAATGCCAAAATAAAGAGGGTGGAAGGCGTGCGGTTTCGCACCGATGGTGTCGAAGGAAAGTAACTCTGTTTACATGAGTGGACAGTTATGACCCAGTTTGGGGCACCCTATTGGCCGTTTCTTGGTTGTGGGCGGGACAAAATCCGATCTATTCTCACGGCCAGTCATAGGCAACCAGCGCCGCCTCAAATTGCCGAAGCAATTTTTTGTATGTCTCGGCCGAAACCGGAAAGAAAACCCTTTGACCCTCCCGGGTTAAAAAGACCATCACTCTTACATCAGGTTCGGCGCGGAAATGTCCTTTGTAACGAGACAGTAACGGCAGCCGAAATGCCTGCGTGAGCCCCTCGAATGCGATCGAATTCGACTCGGCCAGCGTCACGTTCGGTAACGGCAAACGCACCTCACCGTTCACCAGTTTCGCCGCCGAAAGGTATGAGATTTTTGAATAAATTTCCCTTCCGTCCGGCAATCGAAATACCGTCACAAGTTGGTTTTCGACCTCGGTCACTAGCGCCCTCAGAGTGAGCAAAGGCAGCCGGAACGGTCCCGGGCCCTGTAGTTCGACAGCAACAGCGCCGGCCATCGTTTCCAGAAACCGCAACCGCTGGCTCAGCTCGTCGATTTGGGCTTTGAGGTCCTGAAGTTGCCGTTGGCCATCAGTTATATTTTTTTTACGGACCGAGCTTATTCCGCCGGCGATGTTAAAAAATTCCTGCACTCTGTGCAGGAATCCTGATACTGAATTCATCAACTCTACCAAGTGTAAACCCAGGGCGTCGTCGAAGATTCGTACTCAGCCTTTGGCAGTAAATCGGGGGCGCGCTTCACGAGATCTCAGCTGCGTACACGGCGGACGAGGTCGGCAATTCCGCGCTCCATGGTCCGCCTTTTTCGCCAGTGCTTGAGCTTCGTAAAGATAGCCATCGCCAGTAATGATACGACGACGATGCAGAGTGGAACCAGAACAGTCAGAGCGATTTCTCTATACATCCTTGCCCTCTCGGAATCAATTTGGCATGCACTGGCATTTGCCTAACGCAATGGCCGCGCCAGAATCCCGTATGCGAAAACGTTATGAAAATCGCCAATTTAGAATCCACTGCCTGCCCTACCCGCTGTGACAACACACACCATTTCATGTCAGGACTGACAGTGTTGGCGCATCAGTGACACGTTAAGCGCTTGACCGAGCGATGGAACCCTCGGACTTACGCGGGTCAGGCTCTGGACGATATAAAGAGCCGCCGGCTTCTGTCAGCACCGTTTGAACGTCTTAAACCTTTGGAACACCCCGTCATCTCCCGTCCTTGCACCTTGAACATTGAATTCTAGGCGGGCTCGCGAAGCGCTTTCGACCGCATCGGCCGCGGGACTTCAGTGGTTCGACTCAGAGCCTCCCGGCGCCAACGGCGCACGTTGCCGCCAAACGATCCCGAAGTCCTGTTCCATCTATCTCACTTACGCGTAGTTCCGGCCCGATAGCAGTCACTCGGATGAGTTCTGCGCGCGTTGCTTCAAAAACCGTGCGGCGCGATCAAAATAAAGTATTGTGGCGCCGATTCGGAGATAAGATAATCGAGGCGTTTGCGCGACGGATCTCCGCACAACACGGAGAGCGCCGCTTAACTGGGTGCTGCAGGGACACTAGTCTGTTTGCACTGCACCTTTTGACCTACGCGCAGGAAAGGCAGGCGCGCAATGAATTGGGCTTTAGTGACTTTTCAGATCGGCACACATCGGATGCGCGAGCTCAGAATGTTTTTTGCTGTCTTCTTTATAGCCTCGGCCCTCGGCGTCGTGAACGCAGCAGAGCCCCATAGAATTTACTCCATCGGCTCGGTTAATACCGCCGATCAATTCGTCAGCTCCTTCGAAGGCTTCAAACTGCGGATGGCGGAGTTGGGTTACCGGGACGGGCAACGAGTACGCTACCAGTATTACAACTCGCGGGGCAACGATGAGCTTCTGCGCACGGTTACGCAGAAATTGGTCCGAGACAAAGTCGATCTGATCGTCACCTCTTCGACCACGGCCACGGTGATGGCGGCGAAGGCAACCGCAGGCACGCAAATCCCAATCGTTTTCTTGAGCGCGGGAAACGCACAAAAGCTCGTCAAGAGCTTCACCAGCTCGGGCAGCAACCTGGCTGGCATAAGTTCGGCTTCCTTGGAGTTGACCGGAAAGCGTTTTGAACTTTTGCAGGAGATTTCTCCCCGAGTGAAAAGGATCGCCATGCCGGTCGATCCCAATGGCGTCAATTACAAGTCGATTGTTCCGGAAGCGCGGCAGGCAGCGTCAAAACTCGGTCTGGCGATTTCAGAGATTCATATCGCCAGCGTTGGTGAAATCGCAGCCATTGCTCGAGGTATCAAGCGACAGAACTACGACGCAATCTTCCACCCTCCGGATAGTCTGGTTACGGAAGGCATCGACCTGGTCGTCGAGCAGTCGATCAAAGAAAAACTGCCGCTCATCACTTCGCTTCTGGTGAACGTGAGACGCGGCTGTCTCGCGACCTACGCAGCCGATTACACGGCGCTCGGAAGACAGGGCGCGGCGCTTGCCGACAAGATTTTCAAAGGTATCAAGCCCTCGGAGTTACCGATCGAATCACCTTACAAATTAAAGCTGGTGCTCAACCTCAAGACCGCCAAAGCCATCGGATTAAACATTCCCAAAGAGATTTTGCTAAGGGCCGACGAGATTGTGGAGTAAAGACACTTTCACCCGCCTCCGACACCTTTTCATCCGCGCACGCCATAAAAGCATAAGGAGGCGCTTGATGGTTTGGGGGCTCGCCCTTTTGGGGACGAGCCTCGTTTTGAGTACGATCGCCGGCTCGATCTTCACGCATCAACAGATCGAGGAATCCACTTCCGAACTGCAATTGGAGATCGCGACCACGACCGCGCGTCACATTCATTCATTCATTGCGCATAAAATTGAACGGCTCAACGACGCTGCCGCCAACATGAGCGTCTATCCGTTGGGATCGAATGACCAGAGGATTATGGCGCGGCTTCTGTTGAAGAACGATCCCAACATCATGGAGCTCGCGATCTTGGATGGTGAAGGGACGGAAAAACTGAAATTTTCAGAGCGGCAAATCTACCGTGCTGCCGATTTGGTAACCAAAAAGGATTCGCCTCCCTTTCGCCAAGCGGTCCAAGGCGATGTCTACCTCGGTCCGGTGCTTACCTCAGCGCGAGCCGAGCCTTACTTCATCGTGGCCTTGCCGGTAAAAAGTGATCCGAACACAGTCGACGGCGTTCTGGTCGCACAAATTCACCTTAAATTTCTCTGGGACGTTGTCGGTGAAAGCAGATTTAGCCGAGGCGGTTATGCCTATTTAGTGGATCAAAATGGCGTGGTGATCGCGCACCAAGACCCCTCGCTGGTGCTGAAACGTCGCAACGTCGGCGATCTGCCAAAGATCGAGCAGTTTCTTCGTCATCGCTCCCCGGACCCGACACCCGGTCAAACTGCCCTCGGACTCCTGGGGAGTCCGGTCCTCAGCACGTACGCGCAAGTGCCGGAGTTGGGCTGGGCGGTCGTCGTTGAGCAGCCTCTGGACCTGGCGCTTCTGAGCGTAAGAAACCTGGAGCGCTATGCGGTTTTGTTCAATGGGGTGGGGCTTCTCGCGGGTTTCACATTGATCGTCTGGATCAGCGGAAGAATCAGCAAGCCGATTCTCAAGCTGCGCAACGACATCGAAATTATTCGCAACGGCCGCTTGGATCACCGAACCGACGTCAAGACCGGTGATGAGATCGAGGAGCTGGCGGACGAGTTCAACAAAATGACTCGGGCTTTGGAAGATTCTCACGGCAATTTGGAGGAAAAAATTCGGCAGCGCACTCAGGAAATGTCGGTGCTTTATGAAATCACAAAGACCGTCAACGAGTCTTTGGAATTGGAGACCATCTTGCAGGCGGTTATCGTAAAAGTCTGCGAAATATTCAAATTCGAGTGCACGCGCATATTTCTTTTCGATGATCGGATGGAGCAATTAGAGCTGCGAGCCTGGTTCGAGCTCGACCCGGAACTCTGGACCGGAGTACGCCTGTTCAAGCGCGGCGAAGGGATCGTCGGCCATGTTACGGAAACCGCACAGCCGATGATCTTTGAGGACATCCGAACGGATCCGCTGTATTCGAGCTTGAGCCAGAGTAAGGCGACTCACAAGGCAAAGCTCAACTTTTTTGCGGTGTTCCCGATAAAAACTCCGCTCCGGGTCTTTGGCGTTATCCTCTTCAATGGGCAGCATCCGCGAAAACTGACCACCGACGAAGTGCGCTTGCTCACATCGATGTCGGAGCACCTCGGCCTCGCGGTCGAAAAGTCGAGCCTCTTTGGCGAAATCCAAAAACGGTCCAACCAACTATCCGTCCTTCATAGTGTCAGCGACGCGCTCAGCCAGTCGTTGGATTTGGCGTTCGTCCTCGACAAAGCGGTCGAGAAAATCAAAGAGACTCTCGGTTGCGACGCCGTGTGGATCTACGTTGTGGACTCCGCCCGAAAACAATTGCGCATGCGTGGATCGAGAGGCCTCGACGAGCAGAGCGCACAATTCATGGAGCGACGCAGCATCACCTCCGGCATCAGCGGCAAGATCTGCGAGACAGGCGCCCCGTTGGTGTTCGAGGATGTGGGGACCGACAGCCGCTACAGAGAGATCAGTTCCGGCTCAAAGGTCACCAGTCTGGGATTTGTCACCGCGGCGGGATTTCCAATCAAGGTCAAAGAGAAAGTCATCGGGGTCCTGCATCTTGCTCATCAAAAACGGCGGCCGTTCACCCCTGACGAATTGCAACTTATCGAATCGCTGGCCCAGGAAATCGGCGTCGCCGTCGAAAATGCCCGGCTGTTTGAACAGGTGAGTCAGAAAACCGCCGAACTGGAGGAAACGAACCGCGAGCTGCGGCATGCCAACCAGGCAAAGTCCGAGTTCATTTCCGCCATTTCGCACGAACTCAGAACCCCCCTGAACATTATCATGGGGAACGCGGAGTTGACCGGCGACGGCTTTTTCGGCGCGATCAATTCCGCTCAAAAAAAATCGTTGCGGCAGATTCAGGAGAATTCACATTTTCTTCTTCGGATGGTCAACAATATCCTGACATTGTCGCGGATCGAGGCGAACAGGTTGACCCTTGAGCTGGCGCCCGTCGAAATCGACAAAGTCATCTCGCTGGCGAAAAGCCAAGCCGAATCGCTCAACCGCAATCCTCGGCTGGAGATTTCGTGGGACATCGACCAGCACATTGACTTAATCGTTACCGATGGCACCAAGCTCGAGGAGATTCTTCAGAACCTTATTGGAAACGCCATCAAGTTTACACCGCAGGGAAAGATTGAAGTGAGAGTGAAACAGTTTTCGAACGAGGACCGGGTCGAGTTTACCGTAGCCGATACAGGCATCGGCATTGAACTCGGGGATCTGGATCGAATTTTTCAGGCTTTCGAGCAGATCAATGAAGCCCACACCGGCCCTTATAACGGCGTTGGCTTGGGCCTCAGCATCGTAAAAAAATACGTGCACCTGATGGACGGAGATATTCGGGTTGAGAGTGAACTTGGTCGCGGCTCGACATTTACAGTATCCCTGCCGCGCAGATTAACCCGACATTGCGGTGATTCGGCCCGGTAACTCGGCACGGCTCTATGACCAACCGAGCAAGTCGTGATCGCAAAGACACGACCAACGAAGCAGAACCTCTCTTTATGGCGGTCCCTCTCGAAGTCGCCGGACTTTGAGGAGATGACTTTCGCCGTACCCATCGTGCGATTGAACGCGCGGACGTGATTTGAGCTCTTGATCCTTGAACTCTGTTGAACCCGCGGTTTTCATGCCGCGCCGTGAGTCGTGAGGTCGCCGACCCATGAATTCTCCCTGTCCGCTTTGCCTCTCTTCGTCGGTGTCGCCCGCCCATCAGGAAGGGGCGCGCTGGTATTTTGCCTGCGCCGGATGCGACCTCCGATTTTTGCATCCGTCCGCCCGCCTCGGGCCGGAAGAGGAAAGGGCCCGGTATTTGACGCATAACAATGACATCGCCGACCCGCGCTATAGGGAGTTCGTCCGGCCCTTATACGATCAGGTTCGAAGACATGTGCGCGCCGGAGCAACGGGTCTCGATTTCGGATCGGGCACCGGCCCGGTATTGGCTGACATGCTGCTCCTCGCCGGATACGCGATCCGGCTCTTCGATCCGTTTTTCCAACCGGAGGTGGAAAATCTTCGGTACACCTACGAGTTCATCGTGGCTTGCGAGGTCGTGGAGCACGTTTTCGACCCCGCGGCCGAGTTCCGGCGGTTGAGGCTCATGCTCCGTAGCGGAGGCCTTCTGGGCATGATGACACTGCTGTTGGACGACCAGATCGATTTTACAACCTGGTACTATCGGCGAGACCCGACCCACGTGGCGTTTTACTCCCAGGCAACTTTCCGTTGGATCCAGCGGTTCTGCGGATTTTCGAAGGTCTGGTTCCCGAGCAACAGAATCATCCTTTTGCAGGCCTGAGAACAAGCCGGTTGCAATGCACAACCTCGTCGGTAGTTTTGCGTCCGGTGCGCGGCTGCGGCCTGAGCATTTGAGCGACTTACCTTGAAAGTTGAGTCGGACAATGTCTGGCATTCGCTTCCCAGTTTGCAGCGCCCTTCCGTCTTTACTAAAATTCTGCAACGGGAAATCGGGACGGGATTTTTGCAAGAATCCAAAAGGAGGCTCCCTATGGCAGCAACCGTAAAGAAGATCGTGCTGTGGCGAAAAGAGGTTGAGAACAAGGCCGGAATTCTTGCCAACGCCCTTGCGCCGCTTGCCAGCGCCGGCACGGATGTCAACGTGGTGATGGCTTATCGCTTCCCGGGCGAGGCTTCCAAGGCCGCAATCGAGCTTTATCCGGTCACCGGCAGGAAGTCCGCGACCGCGGCCAAGGAGGCGGGATTCAGCGCGTCATCCATTCCGGCTCTGCTGGTCCAAGGCGATAATCGGACGGGACTCGGTTATGAAACCGCGCAGGCCATTGCCGGCGCCGGCATCAATATGGATTTTGTTGTGGCCCAGGTTGTCGGGAGAAAATTTTCAGCGATTTTCGGATTCGAGTCTGACCTAGACGCCAGTCAGTGCGCCGCAATCATCCGCAAGGCGGCGGCTGCCAAGAAAAAACGATAAACCATCGCACTCGGGATGAAACCGGTATGGCCTCGTTGCCTGTGTTGTTCCCAAACGTGAGGCCAGTTGCGGTTCTTTCACCGGAACTTTTGAACGTCGAACGGTTGAGCTTTTGAGCAGCGGCCTGGCCGCCGTGCGTCTTTGACTTTCGAGCCGCCACTGTAGGCATTGCGCGCAAATGCAGGAGTCGTTGTAAGAAATCGCCTTCACCGCTCTAGTCTGCAATCGCAAAATTCGCATGGTTATCCGGCGCTCGGATCGGCACGATCTTTGTACAGCAGCACGCTATTTACGTCGTCTGGGCCGGATGTGCGACCCGCGCGAGATGTCAATTGGAACCTTGCAAACACCCGCTGATGGCTGCTTGGTTGCGCAAGCACCGCTGCCATCAACTTAAGCGGCATTTCGCTGTTCGGGCTCGGTGTTGAAGAATCTCTCGCGCTTTGTGCTGCCGTCTTTATAAGACGCCATTGGGCTGCAAAGCAACGGGCTGATTGCTAGGAGTGCGCTCGAAAAAAACGTTTCTCATAAATAACCAAAATCGCGCTAGGGGCCTTTCCGGAACTTCTTGGATTTGGATCTAGGCCGCGCCCGGAGGAGGCTTCTATGCTTACTAGACAATTACCTTGGTTGACTTACTTCTTGGGTTTTTATCTGTTGTTACAGGGAACGGCCTACGGGCGATCGGCAACGATCCTGACCTGGAATGACGATTCGGTCAACGAACAGGGATTTTTTGTTGAACGCACGGATTCGGACGACTGCGTTGGTGGCTGGGAAGTGATCGCCTACACCGGCATCAATCAGAATTTTTTGATGGACGTCTTCATTCCAGGAGCATGTTACAGGGTCGCGGCATACAATGAGATCGGCGCCAGCACGTACAGCGATCCCGTCCGAGTTCCTACCGACGGACCGGTTCATTGCTGCACCCACGTGTTCGGACATCAGGCAGTAGAGTCTGCTTGGAACGTGGCGCGGTAGGATCGCCCACCCAAGTAACGTGATAAGAAGACAGGGGAAGAGATCGAGCGTTCCGATCCTGGTCTTTTTACCGTCCGGGGCCTTTGCCGAAAAGTCTATTTCCAGGCCATGCCGGACTTTAACCTATATATTTCTTCGCACATCCTCCTCTGGAAGCGCTCTTTCAAATTTTCATTGGCGATCTCACTGCTGATTTGATCGAGGAGCTGATCCAACCGACCT
Organism: Candidatus Binatia bacterium; assembly: GCA_025922795.1. The sequence goes on from JAICHC010000038.1 coordinate 9,800, forward strand.
ACCGGAAATGTGCCTTTGGATTCCCCCATGGCCGCGAGGTGATCGCGCAAGATAACCGCAGCCATGGGCCCGGTTGCTTCGGTGAGCGCGCTGATCATCGCCTGAAAGAGCTCCTCGGGCACTGAAGCTGCGACGGGTTCAGCTCTCCTGTCCGAGTCGCGTTCGACCTTTGGAGTGTCGGTGTTTTTTGGCGATCGCTCGGCGGAAATGGGTTCAGCTCGCGAGGTTGCGTTTACGGCGGATTGACCGTTGACGACATCCTGCCGCTCGACGACCGGTGGCTCCGTGACATCCACGATGCAGTCTACTCTCTCGCGATTCGGTATCTCCTTTGACTTCGTTCTAACCGCCTTGCGCTTATTGACCAGCCCGCGCCGTGGAGCCGTCAGCTGCAGGTCCTGCGCGATTTTTTCGATCACGGCCGGCTCGACCGACTGCTTTCGCGAAGCGTAGGCGCTCAGCAGCCCGTTGTCACAAATAATATTGATAAGACGCGGCATGCCGCCTGAATAAATATGGACCGCCTGCATCGCGCCTTCGCTAAACAGCGAGGCGGCGCCGCTCGAGATTTCCAGGCGCTTAGCGATATATTTCTTGCATTCGGATAAATAGAGCGAGGTCAGATGATGACGCAAGGCGACGCGCTGTTTGAGCTGGCGGAGCTCCGGGTCATTGAGCCGATCGCTCAGCTCCGGTTGGCCCACCAAAAGAATCTGTAAGAGCTTGTCTTGCTGGGTTTCGAAATTCGACAAGAGCCGCACACATTCGAATACCTCCGCAGGCAGATTCTGTGCTTCATCGATGATGACGACCACATTATCGCCATTTCCATACGAATCGAGCAGGAAACGGTTGAGCAGCGCCAGAGGGTCGGGAAAATCATTCTGTTTCTCGTGCGGTGTAAGAAGTCCGAACTCCTGGCCTAGAGAGCGTAATAAGGCCTCGGGGCTGGTTAAGCCGAACAAGAGCGCGCAGCGGGTATGCCCGTCATCGATCTCCTGCAACAGCGACTGAATCAAGGTCGTCTTGCCGGTGCCGACCTCCCCGGTCAGGACGACCAGGCCGCGCCGCGTCCGAATCCCGTAGATCAGCTGTGCCAGGGCTTCTCTATGGCTCGCGCCCAAGTAGAGAAAACTCGGATCGGGAGTGACTTTAAAAGGCTCGCGAGTCAGACCGAAGTGTTCACAATAGACCGGTAGCATGGCTCAAAAAATTGGCAAAGAAGAATTGAAAAAGAT
>JAICHC010000039.1 GCA_025922795.1 Candidatus Binatia bacterium
AACCACCGCGCCAGTGCCGCTGGCTCGACAAAGGTGTGTCAGATCCTGCATGAGCCCGTCGCTTACATCGATCATCGCTGTTGCCAGTCGATATTTCGCAAGCAGCGCACCGGCCGTAAGTCTCGGCGTCGGGCGGTGGTGGCGCCCAATCAATTGGGCAGCATTCTTTCGCTTCAGTTGGCTTTTGCGCTGCCGCAGAATCTTTAAGCCGAGCGCCGAGTCGCCCAAGGTTCCGGTGACGTAGATATCATCGCCGACTCTGGCACCGCTACGACGGACCGGCCGGTACGGAGCATGACCGATAACGCAGACGGATATGATCAGCAAGTCGGCCATGTTGGTATCGCCGCCGACGACGGCAACGCCGTTCGGCCGCGCCAGCGCATTGATACCTCGGTAAAATTGATCGATGCCGCTACTGTCAAAATTAATGGGGATACCCAGTGACAAGATCGCGTAGGCGGCCACGCCGCCCATTGCTGCGATGTCGCTCAAGTTTACAGCGAGAGATTTGTAGCCCAACTCGAAAAGCGAGGTCCACTTGAGGTCGAAGTGCACTCCCTCGATTAACAGGTCCGCCGTGACCAGGGACGATCCCCCTGGGTTTTCCACCCATGCAGCATCGTCGCCGATGCCGACACGCACGCCACGGCCGACGGGCAGCGTCCGTTGGATTCTTTGAATCAGGCCGAACTCTCCGAGGTGGCTGAGTTTCATCTGCGGCAAGCGGCGGCGGGCGCGTCCTCGACGTGCTTAGTATTGAGGTGGGGTTCTGAAGGACACCAGCTGAGCCTTACACAAAAATTCTTGCCTAGGGTCGCAGGGGAATTGTTCGATCTCGATGGTTTTTACGGATTGGCCGGCTGCTCTTGCTGGAAGTTCGCGGCTTCACCCTAACGCCGTTTTTCGGCTCAACTAGACGCTGCTTATGCGTCGAGGTACGCCGCTCGATCAGCGCGACCTTCAAGACATCCGACATATTCTTTGCCACCTGCCAATTGAGCTTACGGCGTAGCGGCTTGGGTATTTCATCCAAGTCCTTTTCGTTGCGATCGGGAAGGATGATCGTCTTAATGCCGGCGCGAAACGCCGCCAACGACTTTTCCTTGAGTCCGCCGATCGGCAGCACCCTCCCGCGCAGTGTGATCTCGCCGGTCATCGCGACTTCGCGGTTGACCGGCCTCTTCGTCAGCGCCGAGATAAGCGCAGTGGCCATGGTGATGCCCGCCGAGGGTCCGTCCTTAGGAATCGCGCCGGCAGGGACATGAATATGGATATCGAGTTTTTGGTAAAAATCGGCTTCGATGCCGAGCGTCTTGGCCTGGGCACGCGCGTAACTCACGGCGGCTTGGGCCGATTCTTTCATAATATCGCCGAGCTGCCCAGTAAGCGTTAGATTACCGCGACCACGCGAGAGCGACGCCTCGACGTAGAGAATCTCGCCGCCAGTGCTCGTCCATGCCAACCCGGTGGCCACGCCGATTTCATGTTCCTCCTGTTCCGCTTCCGGTAAAAACTTCGGTGCACCGAGAAAACTATGAACATTTGAGCGCGTCACGCGCGTCAGTTCGCTTTTTCCTTCGGCTACTTTGCGTGCCACCTTGCGGCAAATCGAGGCGAGCTCGCGCTCAAGGTTTCGGAGCCCCGCTTCTTTGGTATATTCGGCAATCACGCGCAGTACCGCGTCGTCTGAAATTTCCAGTTGCTTGCTCGAGATGCCGTTGTCATCAAGCTGGCGCGGGATCAAATATTTCCGGGCAATCGCCAGTTTTTCCTCGTTCGTATAGCCGGAAAGCTGAATGACTTCCATACGGTCGGCCAGCGCCGGCGGAACCGGGTCGAGTAGATTCGCCGTGCAGATAAACAGGACATTGGAGAGGTCAAACGGCAGGTTTAAATAATGATCACTGAAGGCGTGGTTCTGCTCGGGATCCAAGACTTCGAGCAACGCGGCCGACGGATCGCCGCGAAAGTCAGCGCCGACTTTGTCGATCTCGTCGAGCATGAACACCGGATTGTTCGAATTGGCTTGTTTGATTCCCTGAATGATCCGGCCCGGCAGCGCTCCAACATAAGTCCGCCGGTGCCCGCGGATCTCCGCCTCGTCGCGCACGCCACCTAGAGACACGCGCACGAAATTTCGCCCGAGCGAACGGGCGATCGATCTTCCCAACGAAGTCTTACCGACTCCCGGCGGGCCGACGAAGCACAAAATGGGGCCTTTGATCTTGCGTCGCAATTTATTGACCGCGAGATATTCTAAAATTCGTTCCTTGATCTTTTCCAAGTTGTAGTGATCTTCGTCGAGGACTTGCTTGGCCTTCTGGATATCTAGATTATCCTTGGTGCGCTTGCTCCACGGCAGGTCAACGAGCCAATCAAGGTATGTGCGTACCAATGAGGCCTCGGAAGACTCGGGATGCATCTGCTCGAGACGGCGCAGCTGTTTGTCGGCTTCGGGCTTAACTTCAGCCGGCATTTTAGCCTTATCGATCTGCTTTCTAAGCTCGTTGATCTCTTCAGCTCGCTCGTCGCCCTCCCCGAGCTCTTGCTGAATTTGCTTGAGCTGTTCTCGCAAGTAATAGTCGCGCTGGGTCTTACTCATCTCCTCCTTGGCTTGACTCTGTATGCGCGCTTGCATTGCCGACAGCTCCAATTCGCGCGTGAGAAGCTCGTTGACTTTCTTCAACCGCTCGATCGGATCAAAGACCTCGAGAATGGCTTGGCTCTCGTCGATTTTAAGCCTCAAATTCGACGCCACTAAATCGGCTAGAACGCCGGGATCGCTGATGTTATCAGTGACCATCACGATCTCGGGCGGCAGATTTTTAAGATTCAAGATTTGCTCAATTTTTTCTTTGGCCGTGCGCATCAATGCCTCGACTTCAATCGGCACTTCCGCCAACGTCGGCTCAATGACCTTACGAATCTTTACTTCAAAAAACGGCCGTTCACGCAAGTACGTGTCCACTTCTCCTTTGGCCAGACCTTGCACAAGAATCTTGACGCGGCCGTCTGCCAACTTGAGCATGCGCATGATGGAAGCGATAGTTCCGACACGATGGATATCCGAGGGCATTGGACTTTCTTCAGCGGAATTCACTTGCGAAACTAAAAAAATCAAACGGTCGCGTGAAAGCGCTTCCTCTACAGCGCGGATGGAAACGTCACGTCCAACGAACAGCGGCAACATCATATACGGATAGATGACAATGTCGCGGATCGGCAGGAGCGGGAGAACGTCGGGAATCTCAACTTGAGAAGCCTTGATATCCGAACTTTCGGCTTTCCATTCAACGTCACTCATGAAGTCTCCAATCCTCTGTCACCTTAAACACAGCGTCATCCTAGGTCAACAATAAATCCTATCTAGAAGCAGGTTTTTTTGGTGATAATTCAAAAAGGGGGAGTTTAGGTACGGATAAATGCAGGATTTGCGGACCGGCGGGACTCAGCCAAATAGTTCCTTCATTTTGTCGAAGAAACCTTTGGAAAGTGGATTCACTTCCTCGCCGCCGAGCGCCGCAAACTCTTTCAAAAGTTCTTTTTGTCTTGCTGTCAGACGCGTCGGCGTTTCAACTGTGACGCGGACATGTTGATCACCCTGCTGAAGGCCGTGCACATCTTTGATGCCTTTGCCCTTCATGCGAAACAGTTTGCCGGACTGCGTGCCCGAAGGAATTTTCATTTTAACTTTCCCGTCCAACGTCGGCACGTCGATTTCGGCACCCAAGGCTGCCTGCACGAAGCTGATCGGCACATCGCAGATGATATCTAGGTTGTCGCGCATAAAAATCGGATGGGGCTCTACTTGAATGACGACATAAAGATCGCCGGGAGCTCCTCCCGGGGGAGCGCTTTCACCTTCGCCACGGAGTTTTAAACGCGATCCATTGTCGACGCCCGCTGGGATCTTTACGCTGAGAGTGTGCATGTTACGGACACGGCCAGCCCCGGCGCAAGTGGGACACGGCTCCTTGATGATCGTGCCCTGGCCCTGACACTGGTTGCATGTGCGCGAAACGCTAAAAAAACCTTGCTGAAAACTGACCTGACCGCGTCCTCGACAAGTGGGACAGGTCTGCGGCGCCGTACCCGGCTTGGCCCCTGTGCCGCGGCAACTCTCACAAGCGCCATGTCTGGGAATCTTTATTTTTTTTTCGACGCCGGAAACCGCTTCCTCGAATTTTAACGTTAAGTTATAGCGTAGATCTTGGCCCCGTCCCCGGCGCCGCCCGGTCGTACTTCCGCCGAAAAATTCCCCGAAAATATCGCCGAAAATATCTTCAAAACCGCCGGCAAAATCAAAACCCCCGGCAAACGGACCGCCTTCGCCAAATGCTGCGTGACCAAACTGATCGTATTGTGAGCGCTTCTGCGGATCGGAAAGTACTGAGTAGGCCTCGGAAACCTCTTTGAACTTTTCTTCCGCGTGCTTGTCGCCAGGATTACGATCCGGGTGATACTGCAGCGCCAGTTTCCGGTACGCCTTCTTAATCTCGTCTTCGCCCGCGCTGCGCCCTACGCCGAGCAATTCGTAGTAGTCTTTCTTGGTAGCCAAGCCTGCCTCTCTGAGTGTTCCTAATCGGTATGAGTAAAAAAGCCCCTCTCCGCAACAGATGGGAGTAGGGGCTTTAGGTGAGATAGTTTTTTACTTCCGCCCCGCCCGCTATTCCTTGACCTCCGTGAAATCAGCGTCCACCACATCATCCTTCTTCTTGCCGCCATCCGCACTCCCGCCTTTCTCACTATCGTTGTTCGCGTCCTTTGGCTGCCCCGCCTGCTGCTGCGAAGCTTTGGCGTACATCGCTTCCGCAAGCTTGTGCGAGGACTGGCTTAGCTGCTCTGCGGCTTTGCGCATGGCCTCGGCGTCCTGCCCGTCCAACACTTCTTTAGCATTCTTTAGGGCGGCTTCGATGTTGTCCTTGACGCCGCCTTCGAGATCCCCGCCATACTCCTTGAGGGATTTCTCAGTCGAGTAAACCAGAGAATCGAGCTGGTTGCGTGCCTCGACTGTATCCCTGCGCTTTTTATCCTCAGCAGCATGGACTTCCGCATCGCCAACCATCTTTTTGATCTCTTCCTCGCTGAGGCCGCTAGAAGCTGTTATTTTGATCGACTGTTCCTTGCCGGTACCAAGATCTTTAGCGGCGACATGAACGATACCATTGGCATCAATGTCGAACGTGACTTCGATTTGCGGCACACCGCGCGGAGCCGTTGGAATGCCGACGAGATCGAATTGTCCGAGCAGTTTATTGTCCGCCGCCATCTCCCGTTCCCCTTGAAAAACTCGGATCGAGACCGCCGATTGATTATCTTGAGCGGTAGAAAACACTTGGCTCTTCTTGGTGGGAATCGTCGTGTTGCGCTCGATCAACTTGGTAAAAACTCCTCCGAGCGTCTCGATGCCGAGCGAAAGCGGCGTAACGTCCAAGAGAAGAACGTCTTTGACTTCGCCCTTGAGCACCGCCGCCTGAATCGCTGCGCCGACGGCGACAACTTCGTCCGGATTCACGCCTTTGTGCGGGTCTTTACCAAAAATTTTCTTGACGCGCTCTTGAACCGCTGGCATGCGTGTCATCCCGCCGACCAGAATGACTTCATGAATATCACTGGCGCTAAGACCGGCATCTTTTAATGCCTGGCGGCACGGCCCCTCCATTCGGTCGATCAAGTCGGCGCAAAGCGCTTCGAGCTTGGAACGCGTCAACTTCATGTTCAAATGCTTCGGGCCTTGTTGGTCCGCGGTTATGAAAGGCAGATTAATATCGGTCTCCATGGAAGAAGAAAGCTCGCATTTGGCTTTCTCAGCCGCTTCTTTGAGACGTTGAAGCGCCATGCGATCTTTGCGCAAATCAATGCCCTGGTCTTTCTTAAATTCGTCGGCCAAATAATCAATGATCCGTTGGTCAAAATCCTCGCCCCCCAGGAAAGTATCGCCATTGGTCGCTTTGACTTCAAATACGCCCTCACCAAGCTCCAAAATGGAAATATCGAAGGTACCACCACCTAGATCGAAAACCGCAATCTTTTCGTCCTTCTTTTTTTCTAAACCATAGGCCAGCGAGGCGGCCGTCGGCTCATTGATAATGCGCAGAACATTTAGACCAGCAATACGCCCGGCATCTTTGGTTGCCTGCCTCTGGCTGTCGTTAAAATAGGCCGGAACGGTGATCACCGCTTCAGTCACTTTCTCTCCCAAATAATCCTCGGCTGTCTGTTTCATTTTCTGTAGAATAAAAGCTGAAATCTCGGCAGGGCTATAACGCTTGCCGCGAATCTCCACCCATGCATCACCATTATCGGCGCGCACGATCTTATAAGGAAGGAGACTTGAAGCCTTTTGTACCAGAGCGTCGTCAACGCGTCTGCCGATCAAACGTTTCACGGCAAAGATTGTATTCTCCGGGTTGGTGATTGCTTGCCGTCGAGCAATTTGCCCGACCAACCGTTCTCCGCTTTCTGTAAAAGCGACGACGGACGGTGTCGTACGGCTGCCCTCGGCGTTGGCCAAGACGTTGGGATCGCCACTCTCCATGATTGCCACACAAGAGTTAGTCGTCCCTAGATCTATCCCAATGACTTTTGCCATTTTAAACGCTCCTGAAGAACAAATTCCTAATCATTAACGGAGTTTATTTAATCATCGCCCGGGTCGTTTTCAACCTTGCTGTCGCCGTTTTTTTTCTCTCGCGTTTCCGGCGCCTTAGCAACGCTCACCAACGCCGGTCGCAGCAGCCGATCGCGCAGCATGTAACCCTTATGAAGCTCGTCGACTACGGCATTGGGCTCGTGGGATTCACTCTCGACTTGAGCCATTGCCTCGTGTTTGGATGGATCAAAAGATTGTCCAAGCGCAGAAATTTGCGTGACACCATGCTTACCTAGTACATCCAAGAGCCCCTTTAGGACCATTTCAACGCCTTCAACGATTGGTTTGCCGTTACCGCCTCCCGCTGCATGGGCTACGGCACGTTCAAGGTTATCGACAACCGGCAGGAGATCTTTGATCATGGCTTCATTGGCAAAACGGATTGCATCATCACGCTCTCGGGCGGTGCGTTTCTTGAAATTGTCGAGTTCAGCAACTTGGCGTAAAAACCGGTCGTAGTTGGTTTTCGCTTCTAATTCCTTTGCCGCCAATTCCTGCCGGAGGCTATCTAAATCGGAGCCTGGCGGTTTCGCGGTATTCTCGGGTGGCGAGGCTTCTTGCGCGGTTTGATCTTCGGCAGCGTTATTTTTCGTCTCCTCGGTCATTGCCTATGCGATTCTCCTAAACAACTTGGTTGACGAAAGCTAATCACGAAAGGCTTGAGTGTCAAGTTATAGATCGTAAGATTCCCTTGATATTCTAAATACTTGTCCAATTTTAAAAAAAGTGTTACGGTTCTAGCGGCAGTAATGCAATGCGTAGCAATCTTACTACTCGAGCGATTGTGTTGCGCACCCGGCCTTTTGGGGAATCCGATAAAATTGTTTCGTTTTTTACCGAAGGCTATGGAAAACTTACCGGCATCGCCAAAGGCGCGCTGCGCTCACGCCGACGCTTTGTGAATTCTCTAGAGCCCTTTTCCCTGGTAAATATCTCGTTTCAAGACCGTCCGCACAGCAATCTCGCGTTTATATTAAGCGCCGAGTTGATTCATGGTTTCAGAACGATGGCGACCGACTTGGAGCGCATTTCGTATGCTTCGTATCTGGTGGAAATTACCGACGGATTGACTGGTGAACGGGAAGACAATCCGACGATCTTTCAACATCTAAAGGATGGACTTTACTACTTGGTGGAGAACGGCACTTCGCTGCGGTTTCTAACCGGTTTTGAGCTCAAGCTTTTGCGCTTAGCAGGGTACCAGCCTGTATTGGACACTTGTAGGAAATGCCGTCAAGATCGGCGCCATAGAGCGGTTTCTCGCTGGCACTTTAGTCCGCTCGACGGTGGCATTCTTTGCGACTCTTGTGCGCACTCATCGAGAGAGATCCTGCCGCTTGATTCAAGTGCCGTGGAAGTTTTGCTGGCGCTACAAGCGGAAAATGCTAGTCTCCCCTGTCCGATATCGCTGCCGCTAGCGGTGATTAAAGAAATTCGCGCAGCGGTGCAGCGATTCATACAATTTCATATGGATCGAGAGATTAAATCCGCCGCCTTCCTTCAACAATTCTCTTCCGTCTAGTTTAGTACTCCAAGTTCGTTTTTTGCGAGGCGGTGAAAAGGGTCGCAACCCGATCGGAGAAGACAGCATGCCCCACACGACAAAACTCATCTATTCGTTTGGCAATGGTAAGGCCGACGGGCACGCCGGCAAGCGTGAACTTCTCGGCGGCAAAGGAGCAGGTTTGCATGAGATGACCCGGATAGGCATTCCGGTGCCACCGGGATTCACCATCACCACCGAGGTTTGTAAATACTACTACGATCATCATCATCGTTATCCTAGCGCACTCAAGGCACAGGTCGTCGCTGCCTTGGGCCGCATGGAAAAAATCCTCGGCCGCCGTTTCGGTGACGGCGAAAATCCGCTGTTGGTTTCGGTCCGGTCTGGTGCGCGGGAATCGATGCCTGGAATGATGGACACCGTATTAAATCTCGGGCTCAACGATCGCACGGTCCAAGGATTGATCAGGCGTACCAACAACCCCCGTTTTGCTTTCGACTCCTATCGTCGTTTCATCCAAATGTACGCCGATGTTGTCTTAGGGATCAAGTACAAGGTGGACGATCGCAGCGATCCTCTGGAGACCATTCTCGACCGAAAGAAAAATGCCCGCGGTGGGCGCGATGATACGGACCTCACTGCCGCAGACCTGGAGCAACTGGTGGCGGCCTACAAGGCTGAAATCAAATCCATTTGTGGAAGAGAATTTCCCGAAGACCCATTCGACCAGTTGTGGGGCGCAATTGGTGCGGTATTAGGCTCGTGGAACAACGACCGCGCGATAGCGTATCGCGACCTCTACCGAATCCCTCATAGCTGGGGCACGGCAGTCAACGTCCAAGCCATGGTCTTCGGTAATCTAGGCAATGACTGTGCTACCGGCGTGGCGTTCACGCGCGATCCGGCCAACGGTGAGAAGCGCTTTTACGGCGAGTTTTTGATCAACGCGCAAGGCGAGGATGTTGTCGCCGGTATCCGGACACCCAAACCGATTTCTGAGCTTGGGCAAATCATGCCCAAGGCCGAACGTGAGTTGCAGCGCGTGTGCAGATCGCTTGAGAAGCACTACGGCGATATGCAGGACGTTGAGTTTACCATAGAAGACGGCCAACTGTGGATGTTGCAGACGCGAACCGGCAAACGTACAGGGTTTGCCGCCGTGCGGATCGCGGTCGACATGGTCGAAGAACGAATTATCGACAAGAAAGAGGCTTTGCAGCGCATCGAACCGGATCAGTTAAATCAACTCCTGCGCCCGATATTCGATCAGAATGGAAAAGAACAAGCGCATAAGGACGGGCGCCTGCTTGGCAAAGGCTTGCCCGCGGGACCTGGCGCGGCTACCGGTCGCGTCGTCTTTCATGCGGATGAAGCGGTGCAATGGAAGAAGCGCGGTGAACGGGTGATTTTATGTCGGGTTGAAACCAGCCCGGATGATATCCGCGGCATGGATGCGGCGCAGGGAATTTTAACCGCCCGCGGAGGAATGACTTCCCATGCCGCATTGGTGGCGCGGCAGATGGGAAAAGTGTGTGTCGCCGGGTGCGAAGTATTGCATATCGACTACAGCGGGCGCACCTTAAGGGTCGATCAAAGCGAACTCAAAGAGGGCGATTGGATTTCTATCGACGGCAGCACCGGGGAGGTGTTTAAAGGTGAAATTCAGACGCTGCCGTCCGAAGTTCTTCAGGTCTTGCTATCAGGTTCGCTGGACGCCAAAAAATCGCGCCTTTATCAACAGTTCGCTAAACTGATGAAATGGGCGGATGACGTGCGTCGCCTCGGCGTTCGTACCAACGCCGACCAACCCGACCAGGCGGCCATCGCCAAAGCGTTCGGCAGCGAAGGAATTGGTCTTTGCCGTACTGAACATATGTTCTTTCAAGGAGATCGTATCCAGGCAGTGCGCGAGATGATTCTAGCTGACGATGAAGCCGGCCGGCGGCGCGCATTGGCCAAGCTTCTGCCGATGCAAAAGCAAGACTTCAAGGGCATTCTTGAAATTATGGGTGAATTGCCCGTGACCATCCGCACACTCGATCCGCCGCTTCATGAATTTTTGCCGAAGCATGACGACGAAATTGTTGAGTTGGCGCAAGCGATGGGCGTGTCTTTTGAGGTGCTGCGGGATAAAGTTACCGTCTTGCAAGAGTTTAATCCGATGCTCGGTCATCGCGGCTGCCGCTTGGGAATATCGTATCCGGAAATCACAGAAATGCAGGCCCAGGCCATCTTCGAAGCGGCGTGCGAGCTTCGCCGCGAAGGCAAGAATCCATTCCCAGAAATTATGATACCACTGGTCGGGTCTCGTCAGGAACTGCACGAGCAGAAAATCATCGTTAGGCAGGTTGCCGTCGCAACGCAAAAAGCCTACGGCGTAAAGGTTAGGTATTTGGTTGGTACGATGATCGAGTTGCCCCGCGCCTGCATGGTTGCTGATGAAATTGCCGACGAAGCCGAGTTTTTTTCGTTCGGCACCAATGACTTAACCCAAACTTGTCTCGGTCTCTCTCGAGATGACGCAGGTAAGTTCCTACCGACTTATGTCCTAAATGGCTTGTTTCCGGAGGATCCATTTGTCAGCATCGATCGCGAAGGTGTCGGCGCACTTATGCGCATTGCAGTCGCTAAGGGGCGTAAAAAACGGAAGAATTTAGAAATGGGCATCTGTGGAGAACATGGTGGCGATGCCAAATCAGTGGCCTTTTGCCATCAAATCGGCCTCGATTATGTAAGTTGCTCGCCGTATCGCGTGGCAATTGCGAAACTCGCTGCGGCTCAGGCGGCTTTACACGAAAAAAATCACTGAAGTGAATAAAATAGCTTTG
>JAICHC010000040.1 GCA_025922795.1 Candidatus Binatia bacterium
ATCACCCCGGGCTCCGTGTTCGCCGTCTTGCTATGGCTGCTCGTCTCCTTGGCGTTTTCGTATTACGTCAATAATTTCGGTTCCTACGACAAGACCTACGGAAGCATCGGCGCCATTATCATCCTGTTGACCTGGATGTACGTGAGCGGCTTCGTAATCCTGGTGGGCGGCGAAATCAATTCGGTCATCGAACATGCCAGCGCAAAGGGTAAGGCGCCGGGGCAAAAAACCGCCGCTTAGCAGAGTGATATTATCGAGCGAAGCCTGAATTTGTTCCGACTCCGCTCGAACCGGACTTCGCGATAGTGATTCGGTCGGAACTTGTCCGATACGGTTCACCCCGACGGGTCTGCACCGCAGTCCGGCTGCCCCGCGAGTGGACTGGTACGGAGACGGTCACGACAATGCGGCCGAGGTACGCCGCACATCAACTCGCCGGCTGTCCCAGTGCGAAAGCGATTTGCCTGAGCGCATCTTTTTCAGCGTCTGATATCCGCTCGCCGCCAAATCCAAATATCCCGCCCTCGTTCGATGCTTCGGCCACGCGTTCGGCGACGGACAGTAGCCATTTTTTGAATTCATCGCCTTCTTGCGATGCGACTTTACGGTTGATGAGATCGCTGACCGCTTTCACATGATTGAGCGCTACCTCTTTGCATTTCTCGGGATCTGTCAGGCCCTGGGGAGGTTCTGCTTTGGTGGCGCGCGCTTTTAGATCGTCAACCAGTGCCGCAATGAGCGAGTTAGAACTGCCCTTTTGTACGATTTCCGCCATCGCCATACCCATCGACAGCGTCTCCTTCATCATGCCCCAGGGCCCGTTTGGGCTCGCACACGTAACCGCCAGTCCAACCATAGGAGCAGCGGCAACAATCGTCTTCCATTCTTCCGGTGTGAAATCAGCTTTGCTTGTCATCGCAATGCCTCCTCAATATGAAAATTCGAGAATATGAAAACTCGAGTGCCGAACACCACATGAAACCGGCCGATCTCTTCTCGAGCGAGATCAAGGCGAAAAGTTATACGACCGTACCCGCAGGCCGTCTATCTTGGTCTCGGCGAATCCACGGCCACCGGTAAAGGTAGCATAGACGCCGATATGACCCGAGCCGATGCGATCCAACTGAAAAGGCCCGCCGGGAAGACGCATTGAGTTCCAAAAAATTTCGGCCGCATCGCTTTTAACCTCGATCATAACGCGGTGCCAACCGCTCCGCGTCGGCGCTCCGCCGGGAATCGCCTCGGCCTTCCACTCCGCTACGATGACCGGGAAATGCCTAGTGTCCTTGCCGACATAAGCCAGCGACAATGAAGGCTCACCGGTGAAATGGGCCGCGAGGCGGTAGTATTTATCGCGGCCGGGATCGACCCTAAAGGCAATTCCGTTTAGTGAACCCTTTTCCGCTGCAGTCACCTGGACGTGCAGCCAAGTCTCCAAGCTAAAGTCCGCAAGCGGTCGGGTGTCCGCGTATGACAATGCCGCAAAGCCGCCCGCCTTTCCGTTGTCGAGAACACCCACTCCGGGCTCTCCTTCGGGAGAAGAGCGATCGATCTCACCTTTTAGATTGTCGTGATTGAAGTACGGGTAGGGCCGCCAGGCGAGCTCAGGTGTTCCGTTCGTAAAACTGTCCCGAATTATCGCTTGCGTCACTTTCTCCATAGTAGGCGCCAAGCATGCCGACAGCATGAGCATGCTACAAACAATCGAGAGCAACAGCCATCGGCGCATTTTTTCATCGCTCCTCGCTCAAAAACCGCGGACGAGAAACCAGCCTCTCCAGTATACGCGAGCGGGCGGCTGGCTCAATCGATAGTCCAGGGAATTGGGACGCCGCAGTCAGCAAAAGGGGCGTTCAGAAACAATTGACGCCCTTTCAGAATGGCTCCCTGCCCCCATGCGGGAGAAATGGTCGGTTCGAAAAAAAAAGCTATTCCACGCTTTTCTCTCTCCGGGACGCCTTTCTGTCGGACTTTATTCAGGTTGCGTTATCGCGACGCCAGCGTTATCGCGGTTCGTCGAATCTTTATGAGTGACGTTTAGCAGGACCGAGAGGACGATTAGGCTTCGAGCACCAGCGCAGCCGTCCTGACATGGGATTGGTGACACATGCGGGTTGCACAAGCTGATCAATCAGAGCTATCCGCTTTCTTGGTTGAGCTTGTTCTCGAGCTCAGGTTGATCTGCCGGGATCAGAAGTTCCTGTCCAATATAAATATAATCCGGATTTCTTAGCGTCTTCGCATTGGCCTTGTAAATCTGGGGCCATTTATAAGTCGAACCGTAAAAACGTAGCGCCAGATCTCCTAGCGTATCGCCGGCAACAACCTTGTACGGTCGCGGTAAACCGGACGCATCTGAAATCGGCAATGAAGATTTTTTCGATGGTGTCACAGTTTGCGCTTTTGCTCGTTCCCTGACTTGAGCGGGTAAAAGCCGGCTTTTTCGGCGGATCCCCGTAACCGACTCAGCTTTGTACAAACGATCAATAAAGCCAGAATCGTCCAGCTCTTTGACAAATGCTAAATCCACGAAGTGTTCAGGCCGGGCCGTCTCCGCTTTGGGCTCCTTGCCCGCTAACTCCCGGAGCATCACGTCGATTCCCTTCAGAGTTGGATATGGCTTCTCCGGAAGCAAGCCGAGTCCTATGGTTTTGTAGGTCTCGGTCAAAGCCTCGGTGTCGTCCGTCCGCAAGTATTTCCGGAGGACTGCGAGAGCCTCTGTGGGGTGCGTTTTGTAGTAATGAATTCCTTCCACATACGCCTTGATTACGTTGCGAACGAGATCAGGCCGGGATTTGATCAGTGACTTAGTACTGGACAGCGCTGTATGCTGATACTCCAGCCCGAGCATCCGGAGGTCAGCCAGGATGTTAAACCCCAGCTTCTTCGCCATCAGGGTAAAAGGCACCTGAACCATCACACCCTGGACTCTCCCTTTCTCGAGGGCGGCGAACCGGGCGGGTTGACTCCCTATTTCCAGAATCGCAACGTCTTTCTCTGGAACGAGCCCGTATCGTTCCAGCGCGTAGCGGGTAGCGAAGTCTGAGCCCGATCCAAATCGACTGACGGCCACTGCCTTGCCCCTCAACTGATCGGGCCTCTTGATGTTCTTCGCAACAACAAACTGAAACGGCATCGTGTTGAGAAGGCCAGCAATCATCACTACGTCTGAGCCTTTGAGATGACTCTGTAGGGGGGCAGCGCCTGCCATTTGAGCCAATGCTACGTCTCCCGCGATCAAGGTTTGGACGGCAGTGCTTCCACCTTCGACAAAAACGATCTGTGCATCCAAGCCATGCTTACGGAAGAGGCCTGCCTCGTGCGTCATCCAGAGCGGCGCATGGCCAGCGGAGATACCGCCGTAGACGATCGTGACCTTCTCCAGCTGCTCGCCTATCGGCTTATCTGCTGTGTTCGCGGTAACGGGACAGAGGACTGCCAGCAGCGAAAGACAAACGCATGTCGCGAGCCAGCCATCTCGTTTCTTACATTCCGTATTGTCCGTTCCCATAAACATAAAACCCAGGTGTTCCTATTGGGTTCGACGTAACGGTCCAAGCTCGCCCGGAATCCGATCTCATCCCGTGACTCTAGTTTTACCGGGTCTCTCCAAGTCGCCGATGGTCAACGTACCCGCCATATCTGTGAGCCAGCGGATGATCCCTCGCGCGACAAAAACCAGCAGGGCGGCACCGGGAATAATCAGGATCATGATCAGCCCGGTTATCGGAAGAAGCGCGCTATAAATTTCTGATGCGACGCTCTCGCCCCATATGCCGATGTGCGCCGCTCCCACTTGACCCTCCAGAATCGGCGTGCGGGTCTCGTACACCGTCCTTCCCTGCAATGTAACGACTCGCCGCGTGATCCGATTTCGTTCATTCATAGCCACTGTGTCCACAAGCTCCGGAGGAAAACTCCGCAAGCTGTGGGCAACGATCTCTCCTCGGCTATCTTGAATAAAGGCGTACGCCGACCCGTCTAGACGAGCATACTTTGTAACCAGGGCGTGAAGCTCAAGGGTATTTCTTCCAATAACATGGCCGGCGGCCGCATCACTTAAGGTCGTGGCCACGACCAAGGCCCTTTGATCAATTTGGGTCCGCAGAGCCCGGCCCAAAAGATGATTCACCATGGCCGCTAGCAGAAGGCCAAAAATCACAACGATGCCGCCAATAATGACGATAATCTTCCACTCGAGTTGGCTGATATCCTTCCAGCAGAGACTCAACGCCGCGCCGTTGTAGTTGCTCCGCCCGCGAAAGTAAGCGACTCTTGCGCGAGGCCTCTTTTTTTCCAGTTTTACCAGGGCATCATATATTTTGCTCATAGCCTCTCCGGCGGTTGCTGTGTCATGCTGTCTATTGCCTGTCCCCATTCGTTGGACTATCAACGACGGCAAACCAATGATTCCGTACTCCCGTTTCCCAGACTTTGTTGGCCTCTTCAGCGTTCTTTAAACCGTCAATTTCAACCCGGTGCAGCAAAAGATCGTCCGAAACCCGGTTCGATGTAATCACGACTTGATATCCGGCGTCGCCCAGGAGTTGGGCGTATTTGTTGGCTTCGGTTAGGCTACGAAATGTTTCCACGATGAGACGATAAGAACCGTCCGATTGCTTCCGAAGCATCGTTTCGTGAGTGAGCGGGGGGAGCAAGAGATCCTGACCAGGAAATACCCAATTGAGGTTTTCGATTTGAGGATTGAATTCCTTGATAAGATCCATAGCCAGGAGAGTGTTAGCTCCATATGCCTCACGGACAATTTTGTGGATAGTGGAGCCATGCTGAATCATGATGCGCGGGTGCTGCTTGACCGGCGCACGGTTCGCGTCCACTTTAGTTTTTTCAGGGACAGCCGGCTGCTGCGCAATCGCCTCTGCGGTGATTTTTTTTGACACAGCCTGCGGATGCGTAATCAGCATGCCCCATTGTTTTAGATTGGCTTTCGAGACCTGAAGCCGATTCGCCGCAGTGTTAAACAATTGCTGGGGATCGATCATCGATGCTACCGCAACAAACGCGAGGATTCCCACCAACCCCAAGACCCCGGCACCGATGTGGCGTTCCAATTTAAGCCAAGGGACCGAATTTGGCGCTTCCCGGAGTGCCGTTGCCGGTTCCTGGTTAGACATTGGGACAGGAGGAATGCTTTCCGCGTCATTGACTTGAAGTTCCGCTCCGAGCCTGAGATCACGGCCGACTTCCTTGACGATATCGGCGGAAATAACTTTCTGAGAGCCGGCATAGGCAATCAGTAGCGCATTATCGCAGATGATGTTGATCAGTCGGGGAATTCCCTGCGAATAAAAAGCGATCTGCTGAACCGCGTCCGATTGAAACAGATCCTTACCTGCATAGCCGACAGCCCGAAGCCGAAACTCAATATACGGACCCACCTCCTCGGCCTTGAGCGGAGCAAGCCGGCATTGAAAAGCCACCCGCTGTTTAAGCTGCCGGAGTCCGGGCTGATCAAGTTTTGCCTTAAGCTCAGGCTGTCCCATCAGCACAATCTGGAGCAGCTTTTCCTGATCGGTCTCGAGATTGGAGAGAAGTCTCAGCCCTTCCAGCGCCTCATCGCTCAAATTCTGGGCTTCGTCGATTAGCACCGAAACGACATGGCCCTGTTTGAGCTGCTTGATCAAATAATCGTTCAGCTCCTGAAGCATCGTCACCTTATTTGGTTGTTCAGGGGCTAAACCCAGATCGTGAAGAATGAGCTGCAGCAATTCCGGAAAGCTTAAGAGGGTGTTGAAGATAAAGACCGAATGGATGGTATCACTCAGGTTGCGCATCAGTTTGCGCAGCAGGGTGGTTTTTCCTGTTCCCACCTCGCCCGTAATAACAATGAAACCTTTCTTGGCTTCGATCCCGTATCGCAGGGCCGCGAAAGCTTCCTGGTAGACAGGATTGCTGTAAAACAAACGCGGATCGGGAGTAACGTTGAAAGGTGACTCTGCAAATCCAAAGTAGCTGTTGTACATGAGGTTCACCGCCTGTCTGGCGCCGCGCGCGCGAAAAGCGACCATCTGCCGGAGATAATCAGTCCGCAGCTTATCTTCATCTTCTATCTTTAAGTGCCCTCGCACTGCCGACGCACTTGCCTTTTTGGAGTTCAATAAACGGGTCGCTAGGTTGGCAATATGCAACCTGACAGCAGGGATCAAGGATCCAAGCGGATAAGGCTAAAGGAAAAACGGATAGCTTATGGGCGGCGACAGCTATCTAAAGTATAGATGCCGCTGAGCTTTCCGACGGAGGCAGGTCAGGAGCAGAATTTAAAACGCTCTTGTTTCCAACGACTTCCGGTCGGAAATCAAATCGTGATCGATTGCATACGTAAGTAGCTGCAGGCGGGTTTGGACCTTAAATCTCTTGTAAAGCTTGGCTAAGTGAAACTTGACTGTAACCTCAGCCACCCCGACCTTGTTGGCGATCTCCTTATTGCTCAGGCCTTTGGCAAGAAGACTTACAAGAGTTCGCTCGCGAACGGTAATTAGGTCCGTTCGGGTGGCCACCGGCTTGATATCTTTGAGAGTGATTAAGCGTCCGAGGCTCCGTGCTATTGCCTCCGGCGGGCCCCAGATGAGACCTTTACTGACGAATTTCAAGCTTTCGAGCAGATTTTCAGGTTGACCGGAGAGTAAGAAATAGCCTTTGGCGCCCGCAATCAAAATCTCAGCGACCTTGTCGATATTCGCTTCGTAACCATGAACAAGAATGTTGGCTTTAGGGAAAATGCCTTTGATCTTCGTAACCAATGATAGCTTGAAATCAGCCAGAAGAGCATGCGAAAGCATCACCACGGTGGGATCCAAATCCGGCGAATTATTTCTTAGAGCAAGGATTTTATTATAATCGACGCCGTCAACGAGCTTGATCTGAGCTTCCTCCTTTAGGACGTGCATGAATCCGAGGCGACGCCACGGGTCAGGCTCAAGTACCAGGACCACGATTTCCGCGCGGGAAACGTCGTTGCGATTCACAATTCTTCCCTAAACAGCAACAATTTACCCAGAAAGCGAGATAGGACTCCTCAATTATCTTGACTGGTGGAGCAAGCTCGATGCCACCGGAGGATGTGAAGCTTGGCTATGACTTCCGCGGACAATAGTTGAAAAAAGTTACCAAAAGTTACAAGGAGCGGTTCTTATTAGGTACAACACTGTATGAACCAGAGTGAAGCTTACGAGCTTCAGTACTGTTCAGACCCTGGCAAGGTCGGTGTTTTGAATCCGGAAGGGCGCTCGCGGCGCGATGCGCGACTGCAGAAGCTCAGACCCTGCTAGGACGATCAGCCGTCATTTCCCGGTGGGAATGGCCAGGACGGGACAGTGCGCGCCACGCAGCACTCGTTCGGTCGTGCTGCCTCGCAGCGCATCGAGAAAGTCCAGATGTCCCTGCGTTGCGAGCACCATGAAATCGGGATGCCAGTCACTCTCAGCCTTTAGGATTTCATCCACCACATCGCCGCGTTTCACGACCCTATCAAAAGACCAGCCCGGGCTCCCAGGCAGATCAACTACGGGTGCTGTTTTCCGGGAGCCCACGTGAACCAGGCGAAATTCTCCCGCGACACAACCAAGCCCTCGCGCTAGAAGCAAAGCCTTCTCGACCGCGGTTTGCGGATCGGGACGATGATCGACCGGAATGAGAATCTTTTTTAGCGTGACCGTACCCTTGGTGAGCGAAATAAAACCTCTTCCTTGGCGTGGAACAAAAAGTGTCATGGCTCCCGACCGGCGCGCGAGCGGCTCTGCCACCGCCTTGTGCAGCCAACGGTCGGCGCCTTCTCTCTGGTGGGTAGCCAGTACGATCAGGTGGGGTGGAAATCGGCGGAAATGCCGCAGCATCGTTTCGACCGGATCGGCACCTGACTGTAGAATCTTCCTGATACGAACACCGGTTTTCACGACATCTTCCCGCCTAACACCCGCGGGTAACCCCCCCCAGCGGGTCAAAGTGGCTCTCACTCCTGGAAAATCGAGCCAGTAAGGTTTCTCCGGGCTAAGCTGTCTCTCCACATGCATGATATCGAGCTTCGCCTTCGCCTGCAGCGCAATTTTAAGCGCGTGCGCAAAGGCAGCATGGCTGGCCCGAGAAAAATCGGATGGATGGAAGATGGCAAAGTTTCGGCCGAGCTGTCTTACGCTCACCGACACACCGGTAACTTCATTTGGTTCGGTCGACAAATTTTCATCGAACGTAAAACTCCTAAGGCAATTATTTAACGGTGAAGATGACGCAGCTCCAGAGCGGGCCGGTCATGCGGCGGTCAGGCTACACGCTCACAATCCTGCGCAAGCAAACCGATAGACACTGGCTTCTCTATCGAGACGCCAACATGCTCGTACCCGAATAGTCGAATTCGAGATATTTCCGTAGCCACGTGGTACCTGCTCGCTCGTCGCTTTCCCCGCACGGACTCAGCAAAGACTTGCCCGCGGACTAAAAAAAAGCCCTCGATTTCTCGAGGGCTTGAAAATGGAGCGGGTGAGGAGGGTCGAACTCCCGACCTTATGCTTGGCAAGCATACGCTCTAGCCAACTGAGCTACACCCGCGATGATTTTTTACTACCTGAAGGCGACTGGTTTGTCAATTTATTGCGGGCTAGGCGCGGCTCAGACGTGCTTGCCGCAGACGGAAAAACTGCAGGTGATAATTCACTCCCGACCACAGCGCGATCGCCGACGACAGCACGAGGAAGTACATCCCGGCGGCAAAGAAATCCAGGCCCCAATATCGATAGTGCACCAGCAATCCGACCACGGCGTAAGCCTGTAAAATGAATTTGTATTTGCCGAGAGTCTCCGCCTGGATTACGATCCCCTCGCTGAGGGCGATGCCGCGCAGCACCGTCACGGCCGTCTCACGCGCCAAAACCAAGACGACCAGCCAGGCCGGCACGCTCGGCTCCTGGGGCCGGTCGATGGCGGCCAACATGATCAGAGCCGATGCGACCATCAATTTATCCGCAAGCGGATCGAGAATCTTGCCGACATCGGAAACACTTTTGTTGCGCCGGGCCAGGTAACCATCAAAATAATCGGTCACTGAGGCCACTAAAAAGAGCGCCGCGGCAAGCAGCGATGACCACCGATCTGGAAAAGTTAGCAAATAGACCAGGACAGGGATAATCAGGATTCGAAACAAGCTTAAGAGATTGGGAAAAGTACAAACCACGGGAGACTCTGCTTGCGATGGCTTGTGCCATCTACTGCCGAACCGGGCTGGAAATCTGCAAGGCCTCGCCCCGGTAAGAACTGTAAACGTGCAGCACGCGGCGGACGTATTCTCTGGTTTCGGAAAACGGCGGAATACCCCGATGTTTTTCAACCGCCCCGCTGCCGGCGTTATACGCCGCCAGAGAAAGCTCGAGATCGCCCCGATAGCGATCGAGCAGCATTCTTAGATGCCGCACTCCACCCTCGACATTTTCTTCCGGATTGTAAGCGTCGCTGACGTTATGAAAACGCGCAGTGTCCGGCATCAGCTGCATCAGCCCCATCGCACCCTTCCGCGAGCGCGCGGTAGCGTTGAAGTCCGACTCGGTTTTGATCACGGCGCGGATCAGGTCAGCGTCGATGTTATAGCGGTCCGAAGCCGTGCGAATGAGAGCATCGTAAGAAGGTTTGAAAGCCGCCGATGCCATGGGGCGCTTTGGGTCTCTCAGCACCCGGCGAAACCCGCCATGAGTGGGAACGTTGGTAAATGTCATGACGCCATTTCGGTCTTTGTAAGCGTAGACATCGGCAAATGCAGCCGTTGCCGTCGCGAGCAAGAGCGCAAGGATCGCAACGCTATAAATCGATTTCCGAATGAACATCCCGCGGCTTTTCAAAACCTGCCTAGGATAGCCGCAGCGATAATGGCTGTCAATTGCACGGCGCAACTTCGGCAAAAACTCGATTCAGGAGAAGAGAAACAACAAATTATCTTCCCAGCAACGCGGCTGCGTCGATCGCTGTGAGCTCTGCAATCAAAGGGCGGTCGCCGTCGAGAAAATCCAGCTGCTCCAGATCCGATAATTTGCGCCATGAAATCCGTTCGAATACCAAATTTTGCGGTTCGCCTTCAAAATCACAGACATTGTAAAAACGCAGCGATACTGTCGGACCTTTCGGATAAGAATGATCATGCTCACAAAAAAACTTGGCCTTGCGCACTTCGATGGCCAACTCCTCGTATAGCTCTCGCGTCAGAGCGGCGAGTTCCGTCTCCCCTCCTTCCACTTTGCCGCCGGGAAACTCCCATTTCAGCGGAAAAGCGGCGTCGGCACGCCGTTGGCAGACCAACAGTCGTCCGTCTCGATAGATCAGGCCGGCAACGACCTTGATCGGTGTATTTCCTCTTAGCGTCATGAACGAACTTTGCGTCCGGAAGAATGATTCGAGGGTGCGCCAGATTACCAATACCCCGGCAGCACCGCTCCGCATAATATTTCTCGCATAATCGACTGCGATTACAAGACAAACAACCGTGTCTATTCGGGCGATTTTCGTTACGGTTCCAGTCCCGAACCGTTTGTTGGGTTTTGTTAGAGATGTTGAGGTCGGTGATTGTGAAAAGATCGTTTCCGCTCTGCCGCCGTGTTGGTCGTTACCCCTTGCGTGTCCGTTTGCACGAACCATGCTCGACGGCGCTGCTCGGTGAGCTTTTGCCGAGATGATAAATCACAAAGATGCCCTTTACCGGTTGTCCCGGCGGTGTTTGCTTTATTGCACAAACGTGATAGATAGAGCGGATTTCAAACTTGGAGGCAACGGTGAATAGGAAGGAATTGGAGATGCGGATTTGGGGAAAGTCAATAGCGGCGGCACGAACAAACGGGCTTATTTCGGAAGAAGAAGCGCAGTTTTTATTAGATGAATATCTAAAGGAATTTAAGCTAAAAAGTGGTTGGACCTGGCAAAAGCATTTTGGCAGTCTCTTAGCTAGCGCCC
>JAICHC010000041.1 GCA_025922795.1 Candidatus Binatia bacterium
CCGCAAATAGCGAGCGGAATTTGCCGTCTCCGCCGTTGTGGTAGTGCAAATCGCCTACAGCCGCGATGCGAATGGTTCGCTCTGCCATCGCCCTCTTTTGAGCAATTGATATGCCACGAGATCGGCTACGAACATTGTAGTAAAATATCGGGACCAGAGAAGGGACTAGGCGGAACTTTCTCGTATGGTTGTCGTCGGCAGCAAAGTAGGCCAGCAGCGCGGCCGTGCGAGGGATGTAGCTTTTTTGCGGGCTTTCATCGTAAGGCGGACCCGAAGATCTGCTCTTTTGGATTTGATCGTCCTAAGCTCCTGAGAAAGACACTGCTCGAACGAGTCACAGTAGCTGTCACGCCGAAGGAGGGATCGGACCGGCGCCGCAGATCGCGCTGCCGGTCCGACGGGGAGGATAGAAGGAAGAACTTAGTCGGACGTGGAGGGAACTACGCGCCTTGCTGGTTTTCCCAGGTGCGTACCTGGCGCTCAGCTTCTTCCTTGCTGATGCCGTACTGCTTCTGGATTTTTCCGACGAGTTGATCGCGTTGGCCTTCGATTTGATCGAGCTCGTCGTCAGTGAGCTGACCCCATTGTTGTTTCACTTTGCCTTTGACTTGCTTCCAATTTCCTTTGACTTGATCCCAATTCATCTACGCCTCCTTCTTTTTGATCCCGACAACCTGCCATCATGAGCAACCGTTGTACCAACGCCATTTGGCTCGGTTTCGAGCAACTTAGCATAGGCGTTTGTCCCAGCCTTGCTAAGAAGAAGAAGACATCTGTCCTAGAACCGAGACAATCTGGCGCTCCTCTCGACATGCCTGGCCTTACCACCGGGCTAGCGAGCAGCGGCCTGTCCCAGCAGTGGGTCAATGGCGACACGCCGATGCGTCACACTTTGAAGCGGAGCGGGTGAAAATAGGAAGACAATCCGCTACTCTTACGGTGAACTTCTCTATTCAGGCGACTTGCCGGACTCAAGCGGATAGCTACGCCAATTTCCGCCGCGACTCGCCGCGCGAATAGTGCGACGAATGCCCGCACTTAGGCTTGGTATCTTTATTGCTCTGGCTAGTCGATGCCCGAGTGAGCGTGGCATAAAAACCGGGGGTCATTATGGAATATAACGAGAATGAGAATATTCACGAAGCCCGATCGGAAGCGGCGAGAAGGGCGGAGAAAGCGCGTGAGCGCGCATCTGCCGCGGCGCAGCGGACGGCTGAGAAAGTCGGCGATCAAATGAAAACTTTCGCCGGTAAAATTCGCAATACCGGACCGCGAGTGGAATCGAAGATTCATGACACTGCGGAGCGGCTGGCGGAAAAATTCGAGCGTGGCGGTGAGTATTTCAGAGAAGGACATTACCAGGACACCGGCCGTAAGATCACGCAGTACATCCGCAATCATCCGGCGACGGCCTTGATGGTCGGAGTCGCCGCCGGTCTCCTGCTGGCGATCAAACGACGGCACTGATACAAGCGAGGCTCGCTATGGCGAACATCCCTGACGAAGAGTACCGAACCGATGGAATTGTGACACTGGTCGGCGGGATCTTTCGTGATGCCAGCGATCTGATTACCAAGGAACTGGCGGCCGCGAAGCTGGAAATGCGCGATGAGCTGAATAATGTCAAATCCACGGCCGCGCTGATGGGTGTGGGGCTGGTGGCGATGCTGGTGGGTATTCTTTTGTTGGCGCTGGCAGTGGTTTACCTACTGCAAGAGTTCGCGGCGCTAGATCTGTGGGTTTGTTACGCGATCGTTGGCGGTTCGATCTCGCTGCTCGGAATCATCATTTTGCTTTTGGGCAAGCAGCGCGCCGCGAAAACCAATCTGGTGCCGACAGCGTCGATCGAGAACGCGAAAGAGGATGCACGATGGATCACGCGCAAAGTGAAATACGAGCCGAGATAGAGTCGACCCGCGCGGGGATGGTGGAGAAGATTTCGACGCTCGAACAACGCCTGGAGGGCGCGATCACGGACGCCAAACGCTCCGTCGACCCCAAGTATCAAACGCAAAAGCGTCCATGGCTGATGACCGGATTGTCTCTCGCGGCGGGCTACGTGATGGGCCGCATTGTTTTTGGCAGGTCGTCACCTAGACCGCAGGTCATCGTGCCGGATGATTGGCCCGAGCGGGCCGGAATTAATCACCAAAAAGCCGGTCTGATCCATACTGTTTCGGGCATGGTGAGTGGCGTCGTTACGGCGGTGGGCGTTGCACTGGCACGCGAATTGGCATCTAACCTGCTGTCCAAACGTTACGGCCGGGAACAAGACGACGGCGCAAGTAGCCTAGGGACGGGATTCAACGACCGGCACTTCCAGTGAGTGCGACCGCGGAACTTTGTTGGACCGGACCTACGGCGATTGAACTTCGATGGACCTCGATACGGACCTACATTTCCAGCGCCGCATATGGACCGTGCAACGGATCGGCTGGTTGATTATCGGCCTGGTGATCCTTGCGACACTCATGGGTGCGTTCGGCAACGGCCTGTTGAGCCGCGTGTCTGCCAGCGGAAACGGGTTGCGGCTCGAGTATGAGCGCTTTGGCCGTTTGCAGCAGCCGACCAGACTGCATTTTTTGTTGCCGCCATCCAAACACGACGCTGAAGTGTCGCTGAGGCGCGATTACTTGGCAGCTTTCCAAATTGATCACATTACTCCGGAGCCGAAGGAAGTGGCTCCGGCCGGGCCGTGGCTGACGTATCGCTTCGCTGGGCCTGGGCCCCTCGCGGTGACGTTCGACATAGTGCCGCTCGAATTCGGGCGGTTGCAAGGAAACGCGGCGATCTCACCGAGCGTTGCGTTGGCTTTCCAACAATTCATCTATCCGTAGAGAAATGGACGCCGTCCTTCGCGCCGCGGTGATTTATGGTTTTTTACTGATCATTTTTCGCATCGCCGGGGAGCGCACGCTGGCGAGCCTCACGACATTTGACTTTGTCTTGCTGCTGATTATCGCCGAAGCGACCCAGCAGGGCCTGATCGGCGATGATTTCTCGGTGACCAAAGCCTTGCTGCTGATCACGACCTTGGTCGGGATCGACGTTGGGCTCTCTTGACTCAAGGACCGTTCGCGGTTGTTGCACAAACTTATCGAAGGAGTTCCGCTGGTGCTGGTGGCGGACGGCAAAGTACTCGCCGATCGGATGCAACGAGCGCGCGTCGATGAAGAGGACGTGTTGCAGGCGGCGCGCGAACGTCAGGGAGTCGAGAGCATGGACCAGATCAAGTACGCCGTGCTCGAGCGCACCGGCGAGATCTCTATCATTCCCAAATAGCGAGGTCTCGGACCTCTCCGCCGAAGGCAGGCGCTGTAACATTCGGCGACACGGTGAAATGTTAAACCGATAGTTGAGACGATCGCGCTTCCGCATGCGAACGGCTCAGGGCCCGCAGTTCGGCGGCGGCACGTTCCAGCACCGGTTGCCACCTACCTTCATGGCTCTGGCGGAACAGGCGCATGCTCGGGTACCACGGGCTGTCATCGCGCTCTTTCATCCAGCGCCAGTCAGCCTCGGTGTGCAGCAGGAGCCAAACCGGCACGCCCAGAGCGCCGGCGAGATGGGCAGGCATCGTGTCGACGGAAATTAGTAAGTCCAGCGCGCGCAACAGTGCGGCTTCGTGCACCACGTCGCGCCAGTTCAAATGATTGATCGGGAGATGCTCGGTCTGGCTCAGAGCCGTACCGCGCTGGAAGGCGAACAGCTTCATGCCGGTGACGCTCGCCAGGGGCGCAAGCTGAGGCAATGGAATCGAACGGCGCCGGTCCCAATCGCCGGCCGCCCAAACGATGCCGACGGCGAGACGGTCTCCTGTCGGCAGCGTTGATTTGGGGACGTGAAGATAGGGAGTTTCAGCGGGTATCGTCATCTGATTCGTACGTAGGGCGTACGGCAGCTCCATGATTTCGATATCAACGTCGTAGCGCGGCAGGTGGCCGTTACCGTCTGCTGGAATGAGCCGATCAATCGCCGACATGGTTTGCAGCAGTGGAATCAGCTCGGATTGCGCCGAAACAATGACTTGAGCGCCGAGTGCTTTGACCAGCGGAGCGTACCGGATGAATTGAATGGTGTCGCCGAGACCGCGGTGACACCGGACGAGCACGCGTTTGCGGCTCAGGGATGCGCCGTTCCAGACCTGTTGAAAGTGACGCGGGCGACAATCTTTCGAGACGGATTCTAATCCCCGTACTCGGTCGCTGATCCGCCACGCCGCTTCGAACTCGCCGCGCCGCATGTGCTCGGCCCAAAATCTAAAGGCATCGTCGCTGCGAAATGCCGTTAACCCAGCACCGCCGCTTGTATCTATTGCAGATCCGGCCGGAGTCACTGATTCGCGTTCCCCAGAGCCTCCCGGGCTGCTTCTAATTGCGCCTTCAGATAGGTTGCCAGATACTTCTGTGACATGTCTCGACAGCTTCCCGGTTCGTGAGAGTCGCAAAAATCCTGCCGCAGTTAAACCAGCAATCGCTGGGCGAAAGTGGGCAAATGAGGTGCTCTCAGCCGTAGGTCTGCGACAGGATCACGTGCAGTCCTTCTCGGATTTGGGACGGTGCTATTGGACGGATGTCTTAAAACGCAGCAACGTGATCGTCAGTCCGTCACAGGTTACAAGCCGGCAGGCCGACATGGAATCCAGGGATTTCAAGGGCATCTGGTTTAAGGGTCTCGACCATTTACTAGGGCTAGTCTTCGGCAAGTCATTCAATTGAGCGTGTCTAACTCTTCTGAATTGAATGATTTCACTGGCATGGTGCTTGCTCGCTTGTGCGGGGAGAAACAGGTCGACTTACATTAATGCTGAGGAGGACACTATGAGCATCATTGGATGGATATTATTCGGCTTGGTTGTTGGCATCATTGGGAAGTTGCTAATGCCGGGGCGCGACCCGGGTGGGTTTGTCATAACGATTCTTCTCGGTATCGCAGGCGCACTAATCGGTGGTTTTGTCGGTCAGGCGCTTGGCCTGTACGAGCCTGGGGAGCCCGCTGGGTTTATCATGGCGGTGCTCGGTTCGATTGTCCTGCTCGCGATCTACCGCATGTTTGTCGGTAGACGCGTTTGAACGAATGGTGCTAGCAGCGACGCTAGGATGCGCGCGAATCAGGACTCGCGAGCAATGGCATGCGGCGAACGTTGCGCTACTCCACGTCGCTCTGCCAGTAGGCTTCGAGCGTAAAGGAGGCGGCGAGCATTCCGAACAGATAACCGACGGTTTCAAGAAAGCCGGGGAAACTCTGAATGGCGTGCCACAAAATACCAATAGTCAGTAAATCGGAAATCATCGGGCCGTAGATTAGCAGATCGACGAACTTAGCGCCATCATAATCGTAATTAATTAAAGCGGGCGAGCGCCTGGGCGCCGCCCGCTTTTTTCTGGCCGTATAGCCACAAAAAGCCGGCGGCGCGCATTATAGCCCAGATAGCGTGGACTCCGCCGGCTCGTTGGACGGGCACGCGATCGATCAGAAGTAGCGCAGGTCAATCAAAGTAGCGAAAGCAGATTGCCGGGGATCTCACGGAGTGGACTCGCAAAGGGTATGGTCTTCGATGTGAGAAACAGGAAGAACTCAAAGGAATGTGTGGAATCAAGGGAGCACAGGAAAGCTGCCGGGGACAGCGAGGTTTCGCCCGTCCCCAGCGACAATTAGAAGAAAATTATTGACGAACGGCTGGGCGACCGTGCGGAGCTTGACCCTATTGGCGTTTCGGGCACTCCCTTTCGTGCGTTTCGGCGTCTTTTTTAAAGTTAAATTTTTCTCCACAAAAACTGCACTCGAACTGTTCTTTGCGCTCTTCCATTTGAGTTACCTCGGCGAAACCCCGTGCGTCTCTGTGCGGATCGGTTCTGCTGCGCTGCGCTTCAAGCGCATCACCCGCGATCATAGCGATCGTGCCCCTGGAGCTTGACCATTTTGTTGTACAGCCCGATGATTAGCCAGGTGGGTACCCACTGCGCGATGAAGTTGCCCCACTTGCCGCGCCCCACAGTTTGGAAAGCGAGGGAAGCCGCCATTGCGGCTACCGCAATACCCAAATAGGCAGACGACGGTATGGCTCCGGTGTATTCTTCGACCGTTTTGGTAAAGCGGTCCTCCGCCTGATTGTTGCCGGGATACGATTGCGATTGTGTTTGCGTTTCCATGACTTCCTCCTGGTACTCGGTTGAGTTTCATTAGGTACGAGATAGCTTTGCTGGAGAACGGTTCAGAGCGCCTCAGGCTGGCAGAATATTTTCGGCGGGCCGTCTCCGACTTTGAAATTGCCGCACTGGCCTCCTCGCCTATGAAGCAGAGCCTTGACAAAGGTGCGCGGCTTTCATTAGCCCACGCACCCCGTTGAGAATATAGAACGTCAGCTCTGCTCCAGTGTCGGCTATTTTTTCTTTTTCTTTTTTTTGCCTCCCGATGACTTCTTCGCGGCACTCCGTTCGGAGCGTTTTTTTGTCGTCCTTTGGTCTTCCTCTTCGTCAGCCGCTTCCGCATCTATCAATCCATCCTCCCCTACCGCCTCGCTCAAAGTCATGTTCGACAAGCAGGTACGGACAACTTCCAAATGTTCCTGCTCCTCTTCATAAGCCTTGGCGCATTGCTCGGCGAGATCCGCATGGCCCAGTTGTTCGGCCAACTCTTGGAGCATCTGCCAGCCGTCGTTGTCCGCCAATTCCGCGGTCAGCGCGGCTTGCAAGCTCTGCGCGACCGTGGTGCGCGGATCGCTTACAATTTGCAATGCTCCGTGAGAGAGCACCCCGGCAACGTCGGCTGAAGGCGTTTGCACCGTGGCATCGCCTCCGAGCTCGACGATCGTCTGTTGCAGGAGTTTGAAATGCTCGAGCTCCTCATCGCAGATATGACGAAGATTTTCGACGGAAGGGGCATTTTCATCCGAGAGCGGCATGGCTTCGAGTTTTTGGATAAAGGATTCGTAAAGCCGGGTGCCTTGCCGTTCGAACGTCAGCCGCTCGCCAAGTTTGTCGAGAAGCACGGAGGTGCGATCGGCATCGGCGGATGGCTCCTGATCCGCCGAGATTGCCTCACCGACGACCACGGGGTTCGAGCCGATCGGCAATCCTTCATCGGAATAATCCGCGCGTTCGGCCGCCATCTCGGCGCCGTCGCCTTCCGTGCTGGGTGGGCTTTTTTTCGCGCCGTCAATCAAGGCAGCGCTCATTTCCGGATTGATCATAATCCCGGTGCGATTGAAAAGAACTTCCTGTTCGTTCACATGGGTTTCTTCACGGGCCGGCATAGGTCCTCCTTAAGCGACTTTCTTTTGCAGCTCTTTAATATCCGCCGTCTCTTCTGCCAACTCGGTCCCCGGCTTCCATCGATAACCCGCCGCGACCGTTTCGGACGGCGAACCATTCGAGTTGAGCTGAGACCGATACAGCTGGGAAGGCGAGTCGGACTCTTCCTCATCTTTATGGATGAATTGGGTGCCGCGCGCGCGCAGATCGACTTCTTCGCTCAGTGTTTTGCGGACAAACTCGCGATGGCTCCGGTATTCGATGGGCTCGGGCAGCGATTCGGGGAGAAACTCTGCGGGATCGCGGTTTTCGATCTTGCGGCAAGTTTCGAGCACGAAATGCAAGTGACCGAGCTCGTAGTCGAGGAAGCGTTCCCAAATCGCTTTCACCCGTGGGTTGGTCTCATAAGTGAGACAGCTATAATAATTATAAATTTCGGTGGCCTCGTGCATTAGCCATTTTTCCATCCAGCTTTCTTCCGGATCGATAATAGACTCGTATTGCGTCACGTGCTGTTCCTCGATTGAGGCGATTTCGGCATAGAGCTGGCGCGCGATCGGATCGGCGAACATCGGGCCAATGGTCATGTAATAATCGTGGGTCTGGTGCTCACCCGCCATGATCGTGCCGGCGTTGAGCTTGCTGATCGGCGCGGCCTTGTTGCGGTCGTAGCACTCTCGCAGATCGTCTTCCGGAGCGCGATGCTCGACGCTGGTGGGGCGGCCCGGCAAGATGTCGGTATAACTCTGCAAAATGTTGTTGGCGTCAGCGCCCATGACCCGATCCATCAGTGCGGAGAAACGATACATATGATCAAAATCTTCGAGCAGGCCGAAACGATAGACCTGCGCGAGGTAGGGATCCGGCTCGTGTTGCGCCACGCTGGCGGTAACCTCAATCGCGACTTGCTCGAAACCGATGGTCGTTTCGAGCGGCGAAAGATCGGCCGGCAGCAGCCAGTTCACCATAGTTTGTTGATGCTGCTCGATGCGCCGCACGCGCGCCAGCGCGAGCTGCAAGTCTTTGTTCATGCGCGCGCAGGCGTGTTGAAAACGCAGCGCCTCGGACTCGATGCCGTTCATCAAAATAATCCGCACCCGGGTAAACGCGTCGTCATTCAATTTGCTCGTCGGCGTGCGCACGATATCGCGCCAGTTAAAAATTTGTTTATCCAGCGCGACGCCTTTTTCTTTCATCAGATCTAAGCTCACGATCATCTCCTTTCCTGGTTTGGGACAGATTGGCGGTATGTTACACAGTTCGAGCAATCCGGATGCCAGAAACATTCAAGATCCATAGTCGTAAGCGCGGCGAACTCGCGCGGCCATACGTCGCCGCCGACGCGCCTCTTATATGCCTAACACCCGGCGCTAAGACTGCGGCTCTCGAGCCTGGCTCATTCAACTGGGCACCAGTCTTGTCTGCAGCGCGTTCGGCTGCGGCGCGATCGATTCAGTCACGTGAGGTCTGCGTAAGAAAAAGTGTCCATCATCTGGGTTCGAACGAAGATCCTGTCCCACAATGAAGACATTTACGGCGAGTCGCTGCCCGGAGCCAGGCTCTGCTGGAATATTCCTTGCGACCGATGGCGTTGACAGATGATTGCGGCGCGACGCTAATTCAGAAGCGACAGCATTCGAAGATAGCCTCGCGTGGGTCCGCGAACGCCTGATGTGGAGAAAGTTCCGATGGCCATCGATGTAACCGGTCAGACCATTCCAAGTTGGAACTCATTCATGCAGCTTTGTAATGCTGAATTCACCGACAGGTGGCACTTCCGTGGCGTTCTCGACAACTGGGCTCTGGAGACGGCGCTTGAGCGTGCGGCGCGAGACTGGCGCATTCCGATGAACGATCTTCCGGAGATCGAAAAAGCGCTCTTGCGTGAATTCAAGCGGGCCTATCCACCGGATGAGAGCACGTTGTCCCCTGACGACAACGATACTCTCGGATGGCTGGCGCTGATGCAGCACCATGGTGCTCCGACGCGCCTCCTCGATTGGACCTATTCGCTCTTTGTGGCGGCGTTCTTTGCGCTCGACGCTCTGTTACGTTGCCGTGACTTTGAGCGTAAGGCTGCTGTCTGGGCGCTTTCTGAACAGGCCGCTTGCGGGCGCTACGACACTCTTGCCTTCTGAGGCATTAAAGAAATGTTATGTCGAGTATACGACCACGCGCGACGGAGCGCCGTTTCGCGCTGTATTCATGGATGCCCAGCCGCCGATCACGTTCGCGCCGATCGTGAATCTATTTCGTCTCCATGGCCGGCTGGTGTTGCAGCAAGGTGTTTTCCTTTGTCAGGGCAACATCGGCCGTCCGTTTGAAGATAATCTGCTTACGCTGCCGAGAGTTTTGGATTCTGGCAATCTCAGGAAAATCCTGCTTCCCTATGACGTTCTATCCGACGCCTTCAGAAGCCTCCGTAGCATGAACATAAGCTACGCGACACTCTTCCCGGGGGTGGACGGTTTTGCTCGCAGTCTTCGCCATAGAATCGACTTTCTTCGCGATGCGGAGTTTGGGAATGAAACAAAATACTAACCCAAAGGTTTAACTCACTCGCTGTAAGCAGCCGCAGGACCCGAAATGGCGGCTTGACAAGTTCCAGTGGTGTCATAGAGTACCGGGGGAGAGGTATACAGCCATGACGCTGAGGGAACATTCGCTGATGAGTTATCGCGGCCTGAGTAACTGGCCGCCGGCGTGGACCTGGCGAGGAGTAGGGGAGGGGAACAAGCAGCCGCGCGGCGAGGTGGGGGTTCTGCGCGAGGTTTTCTTGTCTAAGATCGAGCCGTGTTCGCAGATCTATTTGATCATCGAGCATGAAACAGAAGAGTACATGGGCGCGCTGCTATTCAGTGATTCAACTTTTTGCCGGCAGGTTTACGAGCTCTTGAGCAAGCAATGCGGCTCTCGGATCGCCGATATCGGCAGGCTGGACATTGGCGAGTTCGATTAGAGCTTTTTCAAGCCCGATTGTTTCCCTCGCGTTCACAATGACACCGCTAGATAATTCTGCGATCGCGACACAGATTCTACAGCATGTGAGAACGTTGTGAGGCGGTTTGCTCAATACGACGGCCTTCTTCACACTCGGCATGTATCCGAATGATTGGACACTTTATCGAGCGGCCTGCGTGGCGCACTGCTGTGTTCTTTTGCCGGGCGCGAAATAATTGTGAATCCACTCAGATTCACAATTCAGCAAAAACAATG
This sequence comes from Candidatus Binatia bacterium, assembly GCA_025922795.1. The sequence continues at coordinate 10,470 of JAICHC010000041.1, forward strand.
ATGGGAGGTGGCCATCACCACTGAAGACCGCGGGCCCTTGCCATCTACCGGCGGCGCGTTTGACATTGTAGCACTGGCGGCTTCGGCTGGCGGTCTTTATGCGCTGAGCCAGGTCCTGTCGATCCTGCCTAAAACGTTTCCCGCCGCGCTAGTGGTTGTGCAGCATCTCGACCCTAGGCACCGCAGTCTTATGGCCGATATACTCAGCCGGCGCACGGCATTGAAGGTAAAGCAGGCGCAAGAGGGCGACCCTATCGAGCCTGGAGCGGTTTACATTGCGCCGCCCAACCGGCACCTGCTGGTCAATCCTGATCGCACTCTGTCGCTGTCCCAGTCGGAGTTGGTCCATTTTGTGCGTCCCTCAGCCGATTTACTGTTCGAATCGGCGGCGGCGAGCTACAAA
>JAICHC010000042.1 GCA_025922795.1 Candidatus Binatia bacterium
CAGGCGGGGGACTATCGTTACTTTTTTTTTGGCTGCGCTCACGCGCTCATGCTCGTCGATCTCTTTTCCGCCGCGCCGCAGAAACGCTGGCTTCCCGTGTTGATGGGCGTGCTCCCGTTGGTTCTCGTCGTGCGCGGTTTGGCCGTTGATCCGGCGATCCTCAATGTTTCGCTATCCCAACGGTTTGGGCATCCGCTGGATCACCCCAATACCGCCGGGTATCTTCTCGCCATGAGTCTCCCGTTGGGAATGTTCGTCGCGACGGCCAGCACGGGTTGGTGGCGTGGTCTGAGCGTGGTCTCGTGCGCGAGCCAGATGTTCGCGCTGGTGCTAACCTTTTCGCGCGGCGCCTGGCTTGGCTGGACCGCCGCGATGCTCTATCTCGCGGTAGCTTTGAGGAGGTGGAAATATTTGACGGCGCTTATGATCGTGGCGGCTTCAGGCATCCTTGTGTCTCCTTCTCTTCAGGATCGTCTCGCCTCTGTGACCCGTCCGCGCGACGATCTGGCAATACGCGAGCGCTTGCAGCGCTTCACGAGCGCGTTCCAACTCGGTATGGATCATCCCATACTCGGGGTGGGATACGGTCGCGGCCGTCTGAAAGAATCGCTGCGGCCTTATCTCAAGGGCACGATACTCGAGGACAGCCCGGTTTTGCACACGCACAACGTCTATGTTGAACTGTTTGCGGAAACCGGCTTGGTCGGTTTGCTGGCGTATCTCTGGTTATTGGGCCATACGTTGCTGCGGCTGCGGCGCGCCGCGCGCAGACGCGAAGGATCAGAGCGACTGTTGGGATTCGCTCTGAGCGCGTCCTGGATTGCCGCGATTGTCACTGGATTGGGCGATATTCCCTTTTTCCACCACGAAACCCGCATCTTCTTTTTCACGCTCTTGGCTCTCGCCCACATGGATGCTGCGGGAGCCGATGGTGAAGGGTGATCCACGCTTAGAGTGAGGTTTAGGTAAGGTTCAGCTCAACCTCAGCCTTTAGCCTCGGCCTTCGGAGCGCATTTCCCTGGTTTCTGAGATCTTTACAACCTTGCGCGGTACAATTTATCGCGCGCTAAAACTTTGACTTCCAGTTTTGCCAGAATTTGCTATCATTGGCGCCTGAAGACTCGGTACGACTCAGCTCACGTCGAAAGCCTCCTTGCACGCCGTGCCGAACCTCACCCGAAATCGGTCCAAAATATGCCGTCCAAGCTGATTGAAGAAGGTCGGATTGTCGACAAGCCTTGGGGCTACGAAATTATCTGGGCGCACACCACGCGCTACGTCGGCAAGGTCTTACATATCAACAAGGGCGAATCTTTGAGCTATCAGTATCACGTCGTAAAAGACGAGACGATTCGCTTGTTGTCGGGCGCGCTGGCGATGGATATCGAAATCGACGGTGAACAGCGCAAGCTCGAACTCTCTCCCGGCGAGTGCTTGCACATCGTTCCGGGAATGAAGCATCGTATGATCGCGATCGAAGATTGTGACGTTTTAGAAGTGTCGACGCCCGAGCTTGATGACGTGGTCCGCTTGGAAGACCGCTACGGTCGAGCCGATCCGGGCGCTAAGAAATAATCTCGGGAAAACCTCATGGACACATCGATCAGTCTTTCCGAGCGCCTGGTGGAACGCCGGCTGCTTTCGACCGACGAGCTGGACCGCGTCATCAAGCTGCAAACCGAGCAACAGTCGCCGCTCACTCGACTCATCGTCGAGTTGGGTTTGTTGTCCGAGGAAGACTTGTTGCCGGTGTTGCGCGACCATTTCGATATTCCCGTCTTGTCGCTGAGAGACATTCCAAACGTCACCTTGCCGATCGAGCTCCCCTCCGGGATCGGCGAGTTTTTTAAGCTGGCCCGGATGGTGCCGGTCAAGCTCGACGGTGCCGAGCTGGTCGTCGCCACCACCGACCCGCTCGACATTTCGCGTCTGCATGCGGTGGAGCTAGCCGCAGGGTTGCGTGTAAAACCCGTGCTCGCCCGCGAAAAGGAAATCGCCGCGCGCATCGAAGCGCTGTACAGCAGCGGTTACGCGCAGGACGGCAATCAAGAAGCCGTCGCACACCAGATCGAGGGCATCGGCGACGAAGAAGACGTCGCGCACTTGCGCGACATGGCCTCCGAGGTCCCGGTGATTCGGCTGGTTAACCAAATGCTCGTGCGCGCGCTCGAAAGCCGCGCTTCGGACGTGCACATCGAGCCGTTCGAAAATCAGCTCAAGGTCCGTTATCGGATCGACGGTATTCTCCACGAGGTCGAATCGCCGCCGCGCCAGCTAAAAGCCGCGGTTATTTCGCGACTCAAGATCCTCGCCCAACTCAATATCGCAGAGCGCCGTTTGCCCCAGGACGGCCGCATCAAGACGCGCCTTGCGGGCAAAGACGTCGATCTGCGTATTGCCACGGTGCCGACCTTGTACGGCGAGAGCGTGGTGATTCGCCTTCTGGAACGGGGCCAGATCTTCACCCAGCTCGACACGCTCGGTTTTCCAGCGGGGCTGCTCAATCAGTTCGATGAAATGATTTTGAAGCCGCATGGGATGATTCTGGTCACCGGGCCGACCGGCAGCGGCAAAACCACGACGCTTTACGCGGCGCTGCAAAAGATCAACGATCCGGGGAAGAAGATCATTACGATCGAAGACCCGGTCGAATATCAGTTGGGCGGCGTCAACCAAATTCACGTGAAACCGCAGATCGGTTTGACCTTTGCGAACGGACTGCGCTCGATCGTGCGCCAGGATCCAGACGTCATCATGGTCGGCGAGATCCGCGATGCCGAGACCGCCGAGATTGCCGTGCAGGCGGCGCTCACCGGCCATCTGGTATTCTCGACGTTGCACACCAATGATGCCGCGGGCGCGATCTCGCGGCTGCTGGAAATGGGCGTGCAGGATTATTTGTTGTCATCGTCCCTTTTAGGCGTGTTAGCCCAGCGCTTGGTGCGCCGGCTCTGCCCGAGCTGCCGCAAGGAAGTCCCGTTTGCTGACATGGACGGCTTGGCGGCGGAGTTGGCTCTAACCGACAACCCGCTGCGGACCGTTTGGGAAGCCGCCGGTTGCGACGCCTGCAGCGGCACCGGTTATTTGGGTCGGGTCGGCATCTTCGAGTTTCTTCCCGTGACTGCGGAAATCTGCAAGGTGATCGTCCAGCGGGCGGATGCCGGTGCGATCCGCAGTCTAGCCGTGCAATTGGGCATGCGCCTGCTGAGAGACGACGGCTGGGATAAAGTCCGCCAAGGGGTAACCACCTTGGCCGAAGTCTTAAGGGTCACGCGGGAAGAGACGTAAATATATTCGTTCAAAGATTCAAGGTTCGAAAGTTCAACGACAGGACGCGCGGCCTGCTCTTCACTTTGAACCCTTGAACATTGAACTTTTGAACGGCTGTTTAGATACTTATGGCTTTTTTTCAGTATCGCGCCGCCGATCAGGGCGGCAAAGTCGTTGAGGGCGTGATGGAGGCTGACGCGGAACGAAGCGTGATCTTGCGCTTGCGCGAGATGGGCTGCGTGCCGTTGCGCATCGCGGTGCCGAGTGAGCGTGCTATCGGCGCGCCGCGCCAGCAAGTCCCGCTGTTCACCAAGCGCAAAGTCAACCAGCAGCAGCTCTTACAGTTTACCCGCGAGCTCGGCGCGCTGCTCGCGGCAGGCTTGCCGCTCGATCGCAGTCTGTCAATCCTCGGCGGCATGGTCGAAGGCGGCGAGCTAAGCAAGATCGTGCGCTCGCTGGTCGAGGCTGTGCGCGCGGGAAAGTCTCTTGCCGTTTCCATGGGCGAGCATCCCGAAGTGTTTCCCAAGATCTACGTCAACATGATCCGGGCGGGCGAAGCCGGCGGCATCCTGGAGAGCGTGTTGCGATATCTGACCGAATACATGGAGAGCACGCTGGCGCTCAAGGAAGACATCAAGTCGGCGCTGATCTATCCGCTGATCCTGGCCACGGCGGCGGGAATTTCTTTGATTGTTTTGTTCGTCTTCGTGATCCCCAAGTTCGCCGCGATTTTTCGCGACAACGGCAAGGCGCTGCCTTGGATCACCAAGGTCGTCATCGGGTTTAGCCAATTTTTAGCCGAGTACGGCTGGATCCTGTTGGTGGTGCTGTGCGCGGCGGTCATCGGCGCGCTATTTTACGTGCGCAGCGCCGAGGGAAGAAGTGAATGGGACCGGCTGAGTCTGCGAAGCCCGCTGATTGGCGACTTGCTGCGAAAATTCGAGACGGCGCGGTTTTCCCGTACGCTGGCGGCGTTGTTGAAAGGCGGCGTGCCCCTGTTGGACGCCTTGGGGACGGTTCAAGGCGTCATCGGCAACCGCTTGTTGGCGCGCGCGATCAGTCAAGTGCAGGCGCGCGTGCGCGAAGGGAAAGGGATGGCGCGGCCGCTCGGCGACAGCGGCCTATTTCCGCCGTTGGCGTTGAATATGATTGCAGTGGGGGAGGAAACCGGTAAATTGGAGAGCATGCTCGCGGAAGTCGCGGGTTACTACGATCAAGAGGTCAAGCGGAGCACTAAGAGAATGATGGCGCTCCTAGAGCCGGTTTTGATCTTGGCGATGGGTTTGATTATCGGCATCGTCGTGATCTCCATGTTACTGGCAATATTTAGCATTAATGATTTATCCTTGTAGAAGAAACAAGTGGCGAGTGGCGAGTGGCGGGTGGCGGGTTAAAGACGGAACGGGGCGCGCAAAGTTCAGAGCGAACGCTGCTTCTTGCGCGGGCTTCACGCTCATCGAGTTGATCGTCGTGGTTGCGATCATCGGTTTGCTTGCAGGCTTGGTCGTGCCGCAGTTCATCAAGCAAGAGGAAAAAGCTACGGCAAAGGCGGTCAAGGCACAGATCGAACTTTTGGGCACGGCGCTGGATACTTTTCGGCTCGACGTCGGGCGCTATCCGACGTCACAGGAAGGTTTGCAAGCGCTCAACCAAAAACCCGGCGGCTTAGAACGGTGGGACGGGCCGTATCTCAAAAAAGAAGTGCCGGCCGACCCGTGGGGCAAGCCTTATGTCTACAAGAGTCCGGGCGAGCATGGTCCCTACGAAATTCTCTCCTACGGCGCCGACGGCGCTCCCGGCGGGCAAGACAATAATCGTGACATTACCAGTTGGGAAAAATAACCGCGGCTTTTCTCTGTTCGAACTCATCTTGGTGCTGTTGTTGCTCGGTGTCAGCATGGCGATCGTGCTGCCCAATATTGAAAAAGGGCTGCAGGACCGCGAGGTGCGCAGCTCGGCGCTGGGGCTGGCGGCGGCGGCGCGCGATTTAAGAAGCAAAGCGCTGTCCGACGGGGTGCCGCAACAACTGGTGGTCAATTTGTTGGAGAACAGTTATCTGGCTGCACGCTCCCGGGAAGTGCGCTTACCGGCGGAAGTGAGATTTGTCTCGGTTGGCGGCGGTGAAGCGGTAAATCGCGAGCTCAAGCGGTTTTACTTTTTTCCCAATGGAAGCAGCCTGGGCGGTGAGATCGTGCTTGCAGACAGCGCAAAATCGACTTCCTACTCGATTCGGCTCGAGGCTCTGACCGGTAGGGTGGAAGTCGCGCGCGCCAACTAACCGATGAAAAGGGCAGCAGAGGGCAAAGGGCAGAGAGCCCAGGAGCAAGGCTCTCCTTTGTGCTTGGCCGTTTGCCAGTGACTGCGGTGTAGCGAGGCGATGAGCGCACCATTCGACAATGCTCAGGGCGATCGGCATATGAATCTTTTTCAGCAGCCAGCCGGATCTAGCCAGGGATTCACCTTGCTCGAGGTGCTGGTCGCCATGACCATCGTCGGGCTCGGCGTGGTGACGTTGTTGCAGATCTTTTCTCAAGGCTTGCGGCTGCAGGCGCGCAGCACCGCAAACAGCGAAGCCGTGGCTCACGGTGCCCGCATGATGGATGAATTGTTAGCGCGGAGAAAATTGCCGGACGGCTCCGACAACGGCAAGCTCGCCACCGACGGCCGTTGGACGGCGCAGATTCAAACCATGCGCGATGAGCCCTCGGCGCTCGCTCTCGACAGTAATTGGGAGCTCAAAGAAGTTGCTTTGCAGGTGGTTGTGACCGACGGCGGGCGAGAGCGTCAGGTCGAATTGAAGACTCTTCGCCTGGCGAGGAAAACTCAGTGAACGGTATGAGATTATTGCGCGCAGCGCGAGCGAGGACTCGTCGGACGGTGGGCCGCGGCGCCGATAGCGCCGGCTTTACCTTGATCGAGGTCGTGCTGGCGCTGGCTATCTTTGCGCTGCTCGGAACGATTCTTTACGGCGCCTTTGCGCTCAGCCACAGCGCGGTCGATAAATCGCAGGCGAGCGCCGCGCGCAACCAGAAACAGCGCTCGGTGGCCGATCTGCTCGGCAGTTATGTTCGTTCCGCTTATCCCTACCGCAACTCGCCTCAGGAGCAGGAGGTTTTTTTCGAAGGCGCAAGCGACAAGCTCGCCTTCGTGTCAGCGTACTCGCATGGCATGGGCGGACGGGGCATGGCAAAAATTTACATTGGTCTGGACGGCAACGGCAGCGCGGAAGCGGCGCTGCTTCTCGAAGAAGTGACTCCGGTGCGGCTCAATACCGATGAGGGGCCGATTGGCCAAAGTCATCGCCTGGTCTTGGAGGATCGCGTCGAGGGCATGCGCATTGCTTACTTGGACCCCGACGCTGAGCCAGAAGCCTGGGAAGAACGCTGGGACGGCAAGGAACGGCGCATGTTGCCACGTGCGGTGCGCTTGTCGTACCGCCGCCAGGACGGCAAAGAGGTGCGCTGGATCTTTCCGATCATGATGCACGTCTTGAGGCCATGAAGCGGGAAACGAATAAGTGTTTTCCGCGCCTGAAGTTAGCGGACGATCGCGGCGTAGCGCTGATCGTCGTGCTGTGGATTTTCATTTTCCTTTTCGTGGTGGCATTCGAGTTCAGCACCGCGGCGCGCGAGGAAGCGAGCGGCGCGCATCGTTTCAGTGAAGAGACTCAAGGATATTATCTCGCGGTGGCGGCTTTCGAGCGCGGCCTGTATGATTTTCTAAGACAGCCGAGTGGAGGCAGCGCCATTCAACAAGACCAACCGAAGAGCGACCCGTTCGACGGCGAGTGGCGCGAGGAAAATGTCGGCGCCGGCGCGTTCCGCGTCCGGCTCATCGACGAAGGCGGCAAGATCAATATCAACCGTGTCAGCGAGGAAACACTGCGGCGCGTTCTCGCCAATTTAGGGCTCGACGCCGTGCCGCGCGATATGTTGGTCGACTCGATCATGGATTGGCGCGACCCGGACGACCTACACCGCGCCAACGGCGCCGAGACTGATTACTATAGCTCGCTTTCGCCGGCTTACACGGCGAAAAACGGCCCGCTTGACAGCGTGGCGGAACTCCTGTGGATCAAAGGGGTGACGCGGGAGTTACTTTTCGGTGTTTCCGAAACGATCCCTCCCCAGATGGCGGAGCCGCCGCGGCGCATCGCGCTGCGCGATATCTTCACGGTCGATAGCCCGATCGATCGGGTCAATCTGCGCACGGCCACGCCGGAAGTGATTCACGCTCTGACGGGAATTCCATTGGAACGGTGCCGGAAATTTACCGATGAACGAAAGAAGCTTTCGAACAAAACCCTCGGCGATTTACTGCCGCTGCTCGGTATCGCCGCCGGCGACGCGACCTTGCAGATGTTTATCTTTACCAATCCATCGGTGGTTGCCGTGGAAGCCGAAGGCCGGGCAGCGAACCGCGGCGCGCCAAGGCGCGTCAAGGGCGTTGTTCGGCTCGGCGGCGCGCAGGGGTTCGAGCTGATGCGCTGGCTGGATCGCGACACGGCACTACCGGAAAGTTGAATCATGCGCTACAATGCGCCGAATACAGAAAAATTGTTGCCGGAATTCACACGGCGAGCGGTACGAAGCATGACCGGTTTACAAAGGATCAAAGATCTTTCCCGGGCCGATTTTCTCACCAGCATCGGACTCTATCTGATGAGCGATCGCCTGGTGATGGTGCGCTTGCGCAAAAACTTTCTGACCGTCTCGATGCTCGAGCAAGAGGAGCGCGAGCTTCCCGAGCGCGATAACCGTCAGGCGATCTCGGAGCTCACCGGTTGGGTCACCGAAGATGTCCGGGAAATCGCCTTCAAGGCCGAAAGCGATTCGCGCGAGCGCGGGCTGCGGCAGGCGCTGGTTTCTCTGTTGCCGCATATCAACGCCGCACGCGATCACGTCTACATTTGTGTGCCGCAGGAACACGCGATCGTGCAGCAGGTCTTTTTGCCGGCGGCGGCGCAAGATAATCTCGGGCAGGTGCTTGATTACGAGATCGAACGCCAACTGCCGTTCAAGCGCGACGATATCTACTACGATTTTTTGCCGGCCGGGAAAAAAGGCGAGAAGCTCAGCGTTTATGTCTTTGCGATTCCCAAGAAAAGCCTGGACGGAGTGCTCGTGCTGTTTGAATCCCTGGGCATCAAGCCCAGAGGCGTGGAAACAACGGCGACGGCGCTAGCCAATTATTTGCTTTTTACCGGGCAAGCGAACGTAAGTGGCGCCGCGGTGGTGGCCAGCCACCCGGGGTATTGGGAAATGGTCGGCGTCGAAGTCAAAGCCAATGGCTGGCAACCGACCGGCGGATTGTTGTTTAGCCACAGGCTTCCCGCAGTCGAATGGGCGCATGGAACCGGTGACGAGTTATTGCTCGAATGTTCCCGCCAAGTGCCGAATTTGTTCCGTTGCGGAGATTTTGCCGCGCTCAACGGTGCGGCGGCCAACCTGCTCGCACAAGCGGAAGATATCGCCGCGCTGGCGAATCCGCACCTGCAAGGATTCATGGCGCGGGGCGAGCCGGAAGCCATTCCCGCGATCGGCGCCGCTTTACGCGGCGTGCGCGAAGCGTCATTGCGAGCAAATTTTTTGCGCCATGAGAACGGTGACGGCGAGGGCGGCAAATATCTGTCTTTACTAAATACCGTGCTGGCGAGCGCGCTGTTGCTTGTGTTCCTCATCTGGGGAGTGACTTTTCCGATCAGAGACGAGCTGCGTCTTCGCCAGCTGCAGGCAGAAAATCAAAAGCTCGCGCCGGCGGTCGAGGCTTTGCGCCGGGAGGAAGAACAGTATGAACGGCTGCGCAAGGAAGCAAGCTTTCTCGCCAGCCTCAATGAGCGCCGGGGGGAAGTGCTGCGGGTGATGGAGGATCTCTCCAGAACCGTGCCGAACAGCGCTTACTTATCGAACTTGCGCTATCGCGGCGGCGTGTTGGAAATTCAAGGCAACGCCGAAAATGCTTCCGCGCTGATCCCGGTGTTAGAGCGGTCGCCGATTTTTCAGAACGTCGGATTCAACGCGCCGTCGAATCGCGGCCGCGACAATCGCGAGACGTTCTCCTTAAAGGCGGACATCGAGAAGCCGAAGGGCAATCCGCCAGCGCCCGTCAGGGGAACGGCAGCTCCTGCGGTGAAAGATTCGAGAGTGACTCCATGAGTGACTTTTGGCGCAGATTGTCCCGGCGCGAGCGCGCACTGGTGATTTTAACCCTGGCGATCCTCGCGGTATTTGTCGTCAAGTATGCGATTGTTGACCCCTTCGTTGCGCGGCGAACCTGGGTCAAAAGTCAGCTCGAAAGCCAACCGCAACTGTTAGCCAAGAACCTTCGTTATCTCGGCCAAAAAGAGGCGATGCTGGCGGCTGTGGAATCGGCGCGCGCGCAGATCCAGGCGCAGGAGCTGAAATTTCTTTCCGGCGACACGCCGTCAGTGAGCGCTTCCGATCTGCAGGAAACCGTGCAGGCGATGGCGGTACGAGAAGGCACGCAGGTTATTACGACCCGGGTGCTCAATCCTGAAACGGCTGGTTCGTTTTCAAAGATCGGCATTCAAGTGGAAATCGGCGGCCAGATCCATCAGATCGTGAACCTCATCAAAGGCATCGAATCGTCGCCGAAGTTGCTCATGATCGACGAAATCAATGTCCGATCGCTTTTTCGCCCCATCGGGTTTCCCCAGCCGCCCGGAGTAACACAGTCTCCGGCGCAGAATCTACGAATCAGTCTGATGGTTTCGGGATATGCGCGGCCTGAGGCCGCCGCCCCACTGAAAAACGGGAGATCGACGGGTCCGCTTACTTCGGTTTATGAATAATGGCGAGTTGTTGGGATCCTCAGGTGGCCGCGGCGACGCGGGTCTCATTTTCGGCGAGTTAACGGCGTAAGTTGACAAGGCGCACACTGGATGGATCGAAAATGATTTTAACTTTTCTTTCTTAGATGTATAATTAGCCCTCAATTTAACCTGGCCTCCGAGTCTCCTGACCAATCTTCTTTTGAGCAACAAAGGCGCGGGAAGGACAAAAAGCGATTTTAACACGGTCTTCACTACTGAGCATTCTTCTGGCACTGGCAGTTGGGTTTATCGGCTGGAGCGTCTATCTCACGTGGAACCGCAGTCCCTTGGATTTGCCGGTTTCGAGCAAGACAAATCCGTCACCGCTCGTCCCGGAACAGACCGTCGATGTGGCGCCGCGTGTGCCAACCAACTCGGACGTCATTATTAGCCGAAACCTTTTTGATCCGGAGCGCGGCGCGGGAGCGACTCGTGACGCGGAGGAAAGCTCGCGGTCTGCTCAGCGTGTTCGCAACATGATTTTGGTCGGAACGGTTGTCATCGGCAGCAATCGCGCCGCGATTTTGCAGGACGGCGCCAGCACGAATCCGGGTGCAGCGGCGGCGGCTCAACAGCCGACTCCGTTACGATTGAAGGTCGGCGATAACGTCGAGGGTTACAGGTTGGCGGAGATTGCTGACAAAAAAGTTGTGTTTACCAAGGATGCCGCGAGGATTGAGCTTCTGTTGGATTATTTCCGCAAAGTCGAAGTGGCTGCGCCGCGGCCTGCGCC
>JAICHC010000043.1 GCA_025922795.1 Candidatus Binatia bacterium
AAATCCAAAAAAGCCTTACGAATTTGATTTCCCGTGATCATAAGCTCTGTCAGTCGTCTTCTATGGAATATCGTAGCAAATTAGAAATCACATTGCTGCTATAGCCCCGGCGCTGTAAAAAAGCCGCCGCTCGGCGCAACGTTTTTGGCTCGGTAAGATCGCCGCCTTTGAAATATCGGGTCAACAGCCGTTTGGCTCGCTCGGTTTCATCCACTTGTTCGAAGGTCTCGCGCAGAGCGTCTCGGACGAGGGATTGGCCGATCCCTTTGTGTCTTAGTTCCTGTTCGATTCTCTTCGGGCCGAAACCGCGTCTCTGGGCCCGGCTTAACGCCCAGCTCCGCGCAAAGGCTTCCTCGTTCAGGTAATGTAAGGACTGAAGTTTTTGGATCACAGTTTCAGCCGCCGCGGGGGCGTAACCCCGTCGACGCAGATACTGTCGAACCTCGGCTTCGCTGCGGGATCGGTAGGCCAGATAGCGCAGCGCTGCGCGCAGCGCTTCTGAGCCGGGCGGGCCGATGTCGGTGCTATCTTTTTTTTGAGCCAGAATAAGCTTCGAAGCTATCTTCCCTTAGCCTTTTCTTTTTTTTCGGCTGCCGGCGGCGGGCTCACAGCAGGAGCGGACTCGGGCGGGGTCCGTTTGATGCCGGTTTTTTCCATGACCTTGACCATGATGTCGTTGGCAGTTTCGGGGTGGTCCCTGAGAAACTGCTTGGCCGCTTCCCGCCCTTGGCCGATCCGTTCGTTGGCGTAGGAATACCAGGCACCGCTTTTCTCGACGATGCCGCTTTCACTGCCGAGATCAACGATCTCGCCATCGCGAGAAATGCCCACGCCGTAAAGAATATCGAACTCGGCTTCCTTAAACGGAGGTGCCACCTTGTTTTTGACGACTTTCACTCGGGTTCGGCCGCCGATCACATTGTCGCCGTCTTTAAGCGCGCCGATGCGGCGGATGTCCATGCGCACGGAAGCGTAAAATTTGAGTGCGTTGCCGCCGGTGGTGGTTTCCGGATTGCCGAACATCACGCCAATCTTCATACGAATCTGGTTGATAAAGATAACCACCGTGTGGGAACGCGAAATGGTGCCGGTCAATTTTCGCAGCGCCTGCGACATGAGCCGCGCCTGCAAGCCCATATGAGCATCGCCCATCTCTCCTTCGATCTCCGCCTTGGGCACGAGCGCCGCAACCGAATCGACGACAAGCACATCAATGGCGCCGCTACGCACCAGGGTCTCGGCGATTTCCAGCGCCTGCTCGCCATGATCGGGCTGAGAGATCAGTAGGTCATCGGTCTTAACGCCGAGTTTCTTGGCATACGCTAAATCCAGCGCATGCTCCGCATCGATATAGGCACCCATGCCGCCGCGCTTCTGGGCTTCGGCGACGATGTGCAGAGCGAGCGTCGTCTTGCCTGACGATTCCGGCCCATAGATTTCGATCACGCGGCCACGTGGCACGCCGCCGATACCCAGCGCGATATCGAGTCCGAGCGAGCCGGTCGAAATTACCGGCAGGTCTTTGGGTACGCCGGCTTCGCCCAATTTCATGATGGCACCCTTGCCGAACTGTCGCTCGATTTGGCTTACCGCCAGGTCGATTGCTTTCTCGCGATTAACATCCATCCTAGGGTCTCCCTTCGCCACAACCTTGTCATTGGGCGGATCGTTCCGCACTGAGCGGAACGATGATCAAATGATTATAACTGGCGCCTTCGGGTTTGAGCACACTTTGAATCAGCTTCACGCTTTCCACATTGGATACGCCGAAGTCGCGGGTTTGCCAATTTTCCAATTGCCGGCCCAACGATTTTGGCGCTCGATCCGCGTCTCGCCAGCGTCCGATCGTTAGATGCGGCGTGAATTTCCTATCCTCCGGCTTAAACCCAAGCGGCCGGAGCGCGGATTCCACTCGCGAAGCTAAAGAGACTAATCGATCGCCGGTCAAGCCGACCCATAGCACACGGGGTCGTTTGGGGCCAGGAAATACTCCTAGTCCTTTAGCATTAATGGTGAATCGCGGAAAGAGGCGAAGTTGTTCACGCAGGGTGGCACCGATCGGCTCGATTGCGGCGTCGTCTATGTTTCCAAGAAATTTGAGCGTCAAGTGAAAATTAGTCGGCGTCACCCAGCGCACTCCAATGATTTCCGGACGAAGCTGGTTACTAGCGGCGGCGATCTCATCGATGACTTTGGAATCAAGTGTTACAGCAATGAAAGCTCGAATCACGGCGGGAGTTGCTACGTCTCAAGAGTCGTTCGCAGCCAGTTGAGCGCAGCCTGAGAGGCGGATTGAATGATCCGCTCGCGATCACCGTGGAAGTGAAATTGACGAGCCTCGTGCCGGCCTTCGAGCGCGATGCTCATCCACACCATTCCCACCGGTTTTTCCGGGCTCCCGCCGGAAGGTCCGGCAACCCCGGTGACGCTCAGGCCGATGCCCGCGCCGGTGCGCTCACGAATTCCTTGGGACATCTCCAGCGCAGTTGGCTCGCTCACCGCGCCGTGCTTTTCCAAGGTTGCAGGTGTCACCCCGAGAAAATTAATTTTCGCCTCGTTCGCGTAGGTTACGGCGCCGCCATAATAATAAGCCGAGCTGCCGGCGATGCGCGTGATGCGCCGACTAATCAGGCCCCCGGTGCACGATTCGGCAAGGGCCAAGGTTTGGCGCCTTTGCAACAGCAGCTGGCCGACACGCTCTTCCATCGTGACATCGCCCTCGGCGTAAATATGACCGCCAAGAATGCCGCGAATCTGCTCGCAGCAAGCAATAAATGCACGCTCGCGCTCTCTGCCGCCGTTCACCGCCAGGCGCAACGTCAAATCAGGAAAATGGGCGCGAAACGAAAGTCTGCCGTCGGCAGGTAGCGCAATCGGCTTGACGAGCGCATCCAATTTCGATTCGGTGAGGCCGTAGATTTTAAATGTGCAAGCGTAAATCTCGCTGTCGGTGCCACGTTGCGCGGCGATCCACGGTATGACCGTGGCTTCGAGCATGGCTTTCATCTCCTGCGGCACGCCCGAAAGCCAGAAGAGCGGTTTATTGCCAGCCACAGTGACGTGAAAACCAGGAGCCGTACCGACCGGATTCGGGATGATCGTTGCGCCTTCCGGGAAGAGCGCTTGCTTGAGGTTGTTAACCGTCCAGGGGATGCCACGAGCCTCAAAGCGTGCCTTTAGGCTGCCTGCGACCTGCTCATCTTTTATCAGCTGACGACCGATGAATTGAGCGACCATTTCGGTGGTCAAATCATCCGCCGTTGGTCCAAGCCCACCGCTGCCGATGATCAGGTCGCCGAGCTCAGAAGCGCGCGCAAAGGCCCAGAGCAGCCTGTTAGGGTCGTCTCCCACTTTGAGAACGGCGGCAACCTTGACACCGAGCGAGAACAGTTGATCGGCGATCACTGCCGAGTTGGTATCAACGACTTTGCCGGTAGTGAGCTCGTCGCCGGTGCTTAGGATCACCGCGTTATGGATCATATGAAGCTCATCAACGAGAGCAGCCGGAGTATCAGAAAAGTGTATAAACCAGCCATGATATCGTCCAAGACAATGCCAGCGCCGCCGGGCAGGGTCTCGAGGCGCTTGGACGGAAATACTTTTGCAATATCAAAAAAACGAAACAAGACAAAGGCGACGAATAAACCGGTCATACCTTCGGTCAAAAAGTTAGCAAGGGCAAAACCGGCGATTTCGTCGATAACGACAATTGATGGGTCCTTCTTCCCCAAAATTAGGGCAGTTCGGTCGGCCAGACCGATCGCGACCAATACCAGCCCCAGTAGCGCTAGGACGGCTGTTATTGTTTCGATTGCCGCAAGCCGGTTAAGGGCCAGCGAAAGCGGGATTGCGATCAGCGTACCTAAGGTGCCGGGGACGAATGGTACGAACCCAACACCGCCGCCGCTGGCCAAAATAAGAATGAAACATCTCATCGCTTTTCGCATGTCTATAAAAATATTGCTTAACCGAAAGAGGCAAGCTCCTTCCCTTGGGAGAACTCACGAAGGTGGAGTGCCCGCCTCGGTCTTACTAGATCGTCAATAATGATACTAGATCGGAAGAGGAACCGACGCTGCTTGATGCCTGAAGCAAATAGGAGCGCTAGGAGCGCGGAGCGGAAGTTTCTGAAAGAGCGGAAAGCTCGACGAGATATGTGCGCGTCTGGCTCTCGAAAATCTTTTGCAACGCGGGCTCGATGCTCTCCTCAGCAGGAAAATCAACGGTTAGCGGATCAATAAATTGCTGGTCCTTAAAAAGCTCAAAATGGAGATGCGGCCCGGTGGCTCGGCCGGTGGATCCGACGTAGCCGATGATTTGTCCCTTGGTCACCTTCGAACCGCTGCGAATGCCCGGGGCGAAGCCCTGAAGATGCGCGTAACGGCTGGTATATGTCGAATCATGCTTGATATCGATGGCTTTGCCGTAATTGCCGTTCCAACCCGCTTCGCTGATCAGACCATCGCCGACGGCGCGAACCGGGGTGCCTCGTTGAGCAGCGAAGTCGACGCCCATGTGCGGCATGTTCGTCTTCAAGATCGGATGGAGACGCGATTCGGTAAAATGCGAGGTGATGCTGGTGAACTCGAGCGGGAAACGCAAGAAGGAACGTGCCAGGCTTTGCCCTTCTAAGTTGTAATAGTTGCCCTGCCCCTTTTGCTTCTCAAAATAGATTGCCGTCAGTTTCTGACCGGCGCTATTGAGCTCGGCGGCCAGGATACGCATTGCCGACCGCGTTTCCTGGCCCTCGCGGCTGCGCTGTTCGTAAAGGATCTTAAACGTGTCTCCCTTTTGACCTGCCTTCTGGAGATCGATGTCCCAGGTGAAAATATCCGCGAGCTGAGATAACAATGCCGGATGAACTCCAGCCTGACGCCCATCGTTAAACAGCGCCGTATCGGTTTCCGCGCTCACCGTCTTTACCTCAACGTCAAAGGGCTTCTCCAGACGCTGAAACAGTATGCCCCGAATGCCTTTCTCCCAAATCAGGGTGAAAGCATCGTCCTGATTGAATTCCAGCGCTTTTAGCTGGCCTGGAACGGCTCGACCGGTCCGCGTCAAGGTGGGCTTGGCAAAATAGAGGTGGACTTCGCGGCCAGCCGGCAACGGGCGCCGGCCAACCTCACGGGTCAGCGAACGCAACCACAATTGCTTCTCCGCGTGGGCAAGGCCGTAGCGTCCGAGCAGCAGGGAAAACGTCTCGCCGGCCCTGATACGGTGAAGGATATGCTTGCGCGTGTCGCGTGGATCGAAGCGCCCGGGTATCGCCGTCGGGAGCCACACTCGAGATGCTTGGGGGATGATTGTCTTGCCCGCTCCGGCCGTAGCTTGGCTGGATTTGCTCTTGGAATGGGTTTTCCCAGCGGTTTCTTGTGTAACGCCTCCGACTTCAGGCAGGTTTATGGCGAGCACCGCGACGGCCGTGGCGAGCAACGCTAGTTGGTTGAAAGAGCCGGGGGGGAAAAGCCATCGCACGTTTTTCTTAAAACCCGTCACCGTGTTGTCACTCCAAGACGCATAGGCAAAATTTTTCATTAGATAAATGGTTTCGTCAGGCCTGTCAAACAAAAAATCACTGCTTTTGGCAAGCCAGAAAAACGCCCGGTGATTGCTTGGAGCAACAGTCAATCGGGCTCGGCGAAGGCGAACTTTCTTAGGGCCACTTCAAGCAAGAAGAGGCAGAAGGTTAACACGATCAAAGGCTGCTTGAGCGGCGCGCTGGTTTTGGTGACGCTCACTGTGGGCTGCCCAGCGGTTGAGCCGGGGTTGATCTCGCCCCCGGTCGCTTCGGCCAGCCGGGAGAGCAGGCGCGTGTTAAAGTCTGGGCGCGGCAGTTCGCTATTTAAATGATAGGGAAGGTTATAACCGATCGGCGGAAACGCGATGCGCCGCCCGCCCCGATCTTCCACCACATCGATCCGATAATCGCCTGGCTCCCCAATCGGCAAAAGGGCTTGGTAATGCCCTGGAGCCAGCTTGGTGAGCATGCCTTCGGTTTTGCGGCCTTTGCCGCTCAGAATGTAACGGAAATGGCTGTTTGCGCTGGCTTCTTCGTAAATCGAAAGGTCTAGGCTCGAGCGATTATCGGAAAAACTGACACGAGCTTCGTGAGCAGGAACCGGGTCTTCCTCAACCGGCACCAGCCATTCCAATATGCGAGTCCAAAACGCCTGCAGCCCGCCCCATGGGATCCAATTTCTGCTCCAGCGGCTCTCCATGTCCATCGTCAAGGCGATCGATTTGCCCTGGGCATAGCGCCACGACGCCAGCAACGGAAGTCTACGATCCTGGCGTTGAACGGTTAAGTCGCTCTGTGCGCCTTTCTTTGGCTCGGTTTCCATCAAGCCCAAAACGGCGGGATAGTTCCGCGCTGCCAAACCCGCCAATAATTCGGAATTCCGATCAGGAATCGGCGTCCACGGGCCTTCGTCCTGCGGTTCCTTCGGTTTATCTTGCAGTTGCTCAAGCACGATTCGCGGCAGGCTCGAGGGATCGACGGTATGGTGGAAAAGACCGCCGCCATATTGGCTGAGGCGCTTCATGATGCGCACGTCCGCTTCGCTGCTGATGGCGACGGTGGAAACGGTGATTTTTGAGTCATTCTTCATTTGGCTTACCAGATCGACCAACTCTCCCTGGCTACCCCTGGTCACCCCGTCGCTTAACAAGATGAGATGCTTGCGGGTCGCATTGGCCCGTTCCAATTGCCGCCGCGCCTCCACAAGCGCGGGCAGGAAATAGGTCTGACCGCCGGGTTTCAAGCGGTCAATCTGCGTATCAACGACGCCGCGCAGGCGCGCCATCGTTTCCAGGTAAACGACCACGAATGGGCTGTCATCGAAACCCACGACACCTAACAGATCGATGTCCCGGAGTTGGCGGGCTACAGCTTTGGCGGCCTCTTTGGCGTAAAGAATCCGATTGTCGTCACGCATGCTGCCCGACTTATCCACGACCAGCACCACGGCGCGGTTTTTTTCTTCGGGTTTAGGCGGTTCCTTGGGCTCCACCGGCATGATTCTTTCGATGGGCGTCTGGCGATAGCTGGTCGGGGCGAAGCTCGCGTCGGCGCCGAGCATAATAAATCCGTTGCCGGCGGCGACGTGCCGTTCGATTGCCGCGAGATAACCGGGAGGAAATCTGTCCCGCTCGGCATTGTTAAAGATGACAACCTTGAACCCGGTCGGTGCCGGAGCATTCGCCGGCGTGCGCACGGTCACATCGATACCTTGGCGCTTGAGGATTTCCTCCAGGTATCGGCCGGCGCCGCTCTGACCATTGATCAGCAGGAGCTTGTTCTTTGCGCGAACGGAAACCCACGCGAGCGCGCGGTTGTCGGCCTGATAACGGTCGAGTTGGGCATCGAGCGGGCTAAAACTTGCCTGAAATGAAGTCAGGCTGCCTTCGGCAGGAGTCGTCTGATAGGAAAAAACTCGGCTTCCTCGATTTAACTTCACCGCATCGGTCTTAAAAGTTTGGCCATTGCGCGCCAGTGTCAAAGTCCCATCGACGGGGCGGTCGCTCTGGTTCTCGACCACTACCCGTAGATTTAGACTCTCACCGCTGTTTCCCTGAGTCGGCGCCAGCAGCTTGGTTACGGCGACATTGGCAATCGCGGGACGCTCGGCCGGCACGATCGGGTAAATTTTAATACCCGCCGCGGCCGCCGCCGGCAACAGACGCTCGACATTCCCTTCCGTCTCCCAACCATCGGTGAAGAGATAGAGATTTCTCGGCCCGGCAGGCAGCCTCAGAACCGTGGCCAGCAAGTTTTCAAGATTGCTTTTCTCCGGTTCGACGGCGGAGGCCTTCGACCGGTCGCGATCCAAGCGGTTGCGCCAGTCGCTGACCTCGGAGGCCGCCGCGCCGAAGATGTAAACGTGATCTTCGCGTTGGGGTGACGGCAAGGCGTCGGTCGATTGTTTCATCCACTCGCGCATTGACGGCGGAATACTCGCAGAAACATCGAAAGCAAAGATCCGTTCTTGGCTGCTCGAGTGCCGACTGGTGGTCTGCGGATCGGCAAGGGTCAAGATGACCAGCGCGCCGATTAGCGTACGCGCGATCAGTACGCCCAGACGGCGGTCACGTAGGCGTAGCCAAAACAGCGGCAAAGCGAGCAACAGCCAAAGAAAGACCGGGTTGGCAAACTCGATATTGGCGAGAAATGACGGCATCGTCATCATACCGGCTGCCTCGACACTCGACGCACTCCCGGCAGGGTCGCGCGCGCTCGGCGCGGATTGATAAACCATTCAATCAGAAGGAGCAGCAACGAAGCGAGCAAGAGATATGGCCAGAACGAGAATAGAACCGACGTGCTCCCTGTATGCGCCGCTTCGCCGCGCAACTCGATCGGCGTGGGCGTACGCAGATCCGATTCGCCGAGGTCGCCCAAATTACGCGCGTAAAATTCACTCGCGCCGCCGCGGACTCGGCGATAAATGCCCTGATGAAACGTCGCGGCAAAGGAACCGGAAGCTGACTTGAGGGCAATTTTTTCGCCGGCCGGCGTGACGAGCGAGTCGCCCGATTGCATACCGGTTAACGGAATCGGCTCTCCCGTCGCCTGGCTGCGCGATCCGCCGCTTTGAAAAAACCAGTCGAGAATGTTGAGAGTGAAGATCGACATCGGCAAGTTGGCCCGCCCCAGATAGGGTAGCGGATCAAAGCCGAGGGTCAAATAGCGAGCGCCCGTCCGTTCCACAGCGAAGACGAGCGCGCCGGCGGGACTCTCGACGACAATTTGCCCGGCGCTCTGCGGTTTGAGCGGTCGTGCATAGGTTGGCCGAAACAAGCTGAAATTAACGTAGCGTGTCAGCACATGGGGTTCGCGCCAACTGGAAACCTGAACATTGGATAGCGGCGCACCGAGGTCGACCAACGAGCTGCTCTCTGGCGGCAGAATAAACAGAGCCGGGTTTCTCGGCAGTTGCGCGGGCGCCGAGAAATGGAAAATCTCCAAACCATAATCTCTGCCATCGAATTTCGCGTACTCCGCCGGAGAGATGATGTCTACCCTGACGCCCTGAATCGATTTGAGACTGGCGGCGCTTTGCGGGCGCGGCGTCACGGCGAGGATGCGCAGGTTGCGCGACGTCGGCGCGACAGCAAAGCGCCGGTTATCGAGAGCGAGCGCGTCGCGCGCCTCGATCTCGATTTGGTAACTCGGATGCTCGGCAAACCCTTCGAACGTCGCCGTCGCCGTCCCCGACGCCGGAACAACCAATTCGCGGCTTGCCAGCGTTGCTCCGTCGCCTTGGAGCGCGATCTTAACCTTCTCATCTTTGCCGGAAAAATTGGCGACTACCGCGTTGGCCTCCAAGCGCGCGTTGTTCAGCGAAGCGCGATGCACGTCGAACGAAGTAACCGCTAGATTTCCTTGCGGCCGCCCCACAGAAATCACCCGTGCGGCGGTGCTTTGGCCACTGGCGGGATGGTCGGTAAACAAATACACTCGTTCGTAGCTTCGCTCACCCGCCAATTGCCGCAGCACCCGGTCGTAATCCATCGGTGGGTCGCCAAGATCGTAGGCTCTGATGTTTTCAATCGCGCTCAGAGCCTGGCCCGGGGTCAACGGCTCAGCCTGGACCTTCGTCAGGGTCGGCGTTGTCAGGTAGAGATCGACCTGACCACCCACGCCTAGCTCGCCGATCACCTCGCCGATCTTTTCTTGCGCTAGAGACAATCTGGTTCTGCCGTCCTCCAATGTTTGCATGCTCGCCGAGTTGTCCAATAGGATCGCTATCCGGGTCGGACGAACGGAGAATACCGGTTCGCTGAGAGCGAAGATGAGCAGAGCGAGCAGCAATAGCTGCAGAAAGAAAATCGGCGGCACATGGATCCGCCCGAATCGTCGGGCGCTCGCTTGGGCGCCGCCCTCGATGAACAATAGCACGCTCGAAAAAACCAGCCGGCGCGGCTTTCGTCTCACCAAGTAGGGAATCAGCAGCAGCGGCAGCGCCAGGAGGCCGAACAGAGCGCCAGGATTGAGAAACTCCATAGATTTATTTGAAAAGGCCGATCACCGGGAGCGTAGCGAACACAAACTCGCCGAGATCGCGATCGGTGACGTAAAAAGAGTAACGGATGCCGCTCTGATGGCAGAAACTGCGGATCTCGGCATTGTGATGCGCCAGTCTACTCTGATAGTTGCGACGTGCCGCGGCGCTCCATTGATGCTTGATCTCCTGCTGATTTTCGCTGTCGATCAGGGCTACGTTACCGCTGGGGAACGGCGGATCGACCTCGTAGCGCGACAAAACTTGAATGGCGACGATGTCGAGATTGAAAGCGCGTAACAAATTCAGGCCTTTTTGATACGCCGCCGCGGGCATCAGAAAATCCGAAATCAAAATGGCTTTTCCCGGTCGGCGCACTCGCTTCAAGTGTTCAGAAAGTCCCGCGGCCATATCAAGGCCTCCACCGGGAGCTGCCGCGTTGGCAAACTCGACACAATCGCGCATGCGCCGGCGGCCGCGGTAAAACGGCGAAGAGCCTCCGCCGTGCTGCAATAGGTGCAGCTTGACGTGATCGTGATTCGCCAAAATGACGTAGGCCAGCGCCAACGCCACATGCGTGGCCGGCAGAAATTTTGCCTCACGGGACGGCAATGTCATCGAAGCGCTGGCATCGATAAAAACATAGGCGAACAGGTCAACCTCTTCGCGGAAGACTTTTATGTACAGCCGGTCGGTACGCGCATAGATGCCCCAGTCGAGATAACGCAGGTC
>JAICHC010000044.1 GCA_025922795.1 Candidatus Binatia bacterium
GCTGAGCAGCCAGTTGACGAACACCTTGGTGGCATTGGGGTGAGGGTGATTCTTAATGATCGCCAAAGTACCCGATCCGGCCGTGCCATAGGTTCCTTCTTTGAAGATAGGTAGCGCCTTTACGGGCATACCGGCTTCGACAAAGGAGCGGTACCCATAGTAATTAATTCCGACAGTCACGGCCAGATTCTCCCTGGCAAGCGACTCTGCCAATACTCGCGGATTTCGAGAGAGCTGGAGGTCTTGGGTTACAATGCGCTTCAAGTAGTCCTCGCCTTTTTGTTTCCACAGGAATTCCCAAGCTTGCGCCCCTGCGCCGGGCTGGCGCGGATCGTACCAACCAATCTTTCCTTTCCATTTTGGATTGAGGAGATCGTCATAAGAGCGAAGCTCCTCAGCGCTCGCAGATTTTGTGTTGTGCCAAAAGTTAGAGACCAAAAAGGCTGAAAAGGTGTAAGTGAACCGCTTCTCCTTATCGATAGCCATATATCCGCCCCACCAGTTTTTGGGCTCCTTAACCTCAGGAAGAACGAGATTGGGCTCAATCGGATCGACAATTTGTCCTCCAACGAAGCCGCTGATCATGGACCCGGCACCACCGATGTGGATGTCAAAGTAGCGCACACCAGCTTGAAACTCGTCACTGATCCTTCTCAGCATTTTTGACGCAGTGCCCGGGAAAAGTTCCAGATCGATGCCCGGAAACCGCTGTTCGAACGCCGCCTCCAGTTGCTTCCTCAATTCAGAACTAGCAGGAATGGAAACCACAACCTTGCCCTCTTTCTTGCCCGCCTCCACAACCTCCTTCCATTGATCCTGCGAAGCGCCCCAACTCTTCTGGGAGAAGAATAAAAATAGGATCGCCGCAGCTGTAACACAACTAACCATCCTGTGTCGTTTAAATAAACAGGCCACAGAAAGCCCTCCTTCTTGTTTAGAATGAATTTCCGGTAACTCGACGAATTTGTTTTATTCTTTCATGCCGTCGATTGGATCGCTCGTCCGCGCATTCTTCTCGAAATATTTACGTAATTGGACGATGGAGGCGTCGGGTCTAAAGAACTGCTCTGACGCCGAATAATCCAAGCGTTCTACGATCCACTTATCCTGTCCCTCGTTGAACCACTTGTGAAAGACCCAACGATGCCATAGCCAGTATTGCAGTCGAAACGCGAGCGCTTTTAATCCATGAAACCTGCCGGCCAACATCTGAAAGTTGCGGGTGTGTTTCGCATCGATCGGGACCGAATATCGGATATGGCTATAATAGCTATAGTGGTTTACGATAACGCAGGGAAGGCGGACGCCTGCAATCATAGGTGTGCTCTTGGGGCCAAGCTTTTTGCGAGCTTTGGCCAGCGCTTTTCGCAACCAAGCGTGACGCGGCCAGAGGCCAAAGCCCGGATAATCTGCCTCAAAGCCGAAAGGACCCCGACGCCGTTGAATCAGGTATTTACCTTCTACCTCGCTTTCCACCTTTCCGGCCCATGCCGGCGGCAGATTGAACTGAGTTCGCCACCGGAGGCTGTACCTATGGACATAGGTAGCGTGGGAGGCGTCGTACCCGTTTTCAACCGCAGGCCGCCAATTACTGTCCCAGACGGACGTGACGGCCTCAAAAACGTACTCCGGTTTCAACAGCTCTTCAGGAACGTCTTCCTCAAGTGCCGGCGGGTTGCCGTCTCCCATGTATACGTAAATGACCCCGTTTCGCTCGTCGACCGGATAGCTGCGAACCCCTTTTCCCTTCTTACCCACAACTGCCGACTCAGGCCCGTCCGTTAGAGCTGCAATTAACTCTCCGTCGTGCAACCTGTACGTCCAACCATGATACGGACAGGTTATCGTGCCTTCTGTCCAGCACTTGCCTTCGGACAATCGCATACCCCGGTGCGCGCAGCGATCAAAAAGCGCGTAGGGCCGCTCGTTGGCTCGCAAAAATACCAGATTCTCGCCAAGTAACATTATAGATTTAGGTTTTTTTCCAAGTTGTCTGGAAAGGAGAGCAGGATACCAATAGTGACGGAAGCCCAATTCGGCTGCTCCATAACGAGTCCCCGATTTTTTTTCCAACTGTTCGTCAGGGTCTGTCACGTATTCTAACTCTCTGGCAGTTCCATCATGCGTTTGACGGAGTGTCTTAGCCATCTTACAAACCCCCTTTCTTTAGCCGCTTTCTCCTCTTTATGCCTCTGATAACTACCTGTCGATCGCTATCCATCGTCGCCAATTCGCATGTCTGACCTGGGCGACACTCAGGGCAGATAACCGCAGTCGCGCCAAAAGCGTTCGGCGGCGGGATGAAGTGGTATAACCAACGGGGCATCAGGTGTATTGCGGCACATGCGTTCGAGAGGAAGGGGACCCTCCCCCTGCCAGGGGATCCGGTCCTTGCGGGCCTCGAGGGCCTGGCAGAAAGCCGTGATGAAATCGTCGGGTGCGTCCGCACGAGTGAAAACCGCCCACCCGCTGAAGTCCAGGCTTACGACGTCGGCCGGTACTTTGGGGTAGTCCGCCTTGGGGATGACGCCGCGCCGGAAGCCCATCTCTTCCAGCCTGGCCAGGAGCGGCCCATCAAGCGACAGCGGACGTATTCCATGATCGAGTGCCTTGTAGATCCAGCGATTGATGGCCTCGTCAAAGACGGCGTCAATCTCTCCGCGCTCTATGGCGCCGAGGCGCTCAGAGGCTTGGGGAATCGCGGCGTCGTAGCGGATCTCACCACCCCAGGATTTAATATCGTCGAGCGAAAAGCCCGCGGCATTCAGGATGTGCTTGATATAGAAGTGTGTGGAATGGCCTTGCTGTTTTCTAAGCGACACGCGCAGCGGGACCCGCCGCTCGCGGATCTCGTTCAGGGATGTGACACCCGTGCGCTCGGAGACCGCAAACGCGATTTGATCCTCCGATGGGATCACCGTGACGATTCTGAGAGGTAACGGCTTGTTAAACGGCCCCGTGCCGCGATAGGCCAGCGTCAGTGGATCCACAGGGTTCATGATTGCGACCTGGATCTTTCCCGACACCACGTCGTCTATCACGTCAGGGTCGTCGCTGGCAAAGAAGGTCAGTTGCCAATTGCCCGGCCCCTGCGGTCGGAGGCTTATCGTGGCCTGCCGTTGCACCCAATCTTTCCCGCCTACTAGCTCAGATGCCACCTCAAGCATCAGCCTTGACCGCGTTGTCGCCGGCACCACGAATTGTCCATGATCGATCATCCCACGCGCCTCCACCAATTACGCATGCACTGTCAAATGCAGTCAAGCCCAAGAGCTGTTAAGGCCAGAGCGACAGAATGGCTCACGCCCCGCCCTGGTCGACGGGCTCCAACCTGAGGGAAACTCCATTCCTCTCCAACTCCTCGTAATACTCCTCCCGGATCCTGGGATCCTCTTCGTCGTATCGGATTTTAGACGAGTAGCCGAGTGCACTATCACTACGCGCCGCCCCTACAGCATCGTACTCTCCCTTCGCATTCATGCTGGGGGGCCGTCGTACCCATCCCCTGAAGGCAAGCTGTCTCAAAGGGCCTTTAGCGGTATTAAAGTGCTGGTGGTACTCATTGGTGCGTGGAGCGATGACGCTATAGGGCTTTATGTAGACCTTCTGGCGTTTCTCCGGATTGAGTTCGTCGCCCGGCTGGAACAGAAGCTCATATCCTTCCCCCTCAATGACGACGACATGTGCTCCGGCGCCGTGCCTATGGGCGGTTACATAGGTGCCTTCGCTAACCTCCAATATGTGTAACTGAGAAAGGGAATTGCCCATGTACAGGCGCGTAATGAAGGTCCGAATTCCTCTCTCCTCCCAACGGTCCAATTCGAACTTCCTTATGTCGGGAATAAAATTGGTCGCAAAAAGACGCAGGTTCCAGTGCTTTCCCTCGTCCGCATAGAAATTCTCCATGGAGTGAGAATAGCGGTCCGTGAATTTGAACGGATTGTTGAAGACGAAATCAAGATTGTGGTAGAGGTTGATGACTTGGGCCATATTAGTTCCGAACAGGAGCCGACAAGGCTCGTCGCCGGAGCTATTGAACTCCTGATGCCATGCGTTCAAGGGGATCGCGAGCAGCGCTCCTTCCTCCCATTCAACGGTTCTCCTGGGCTCTCCTTCTTGCCAGATGGTGGTGGCGCCCCTCCCTTTCATGACGTACATGATCGACTCGTATATGTGGTGCTCCGGCTTCAGTTCGCCTTTGGGGGGGATTTCCACGATCTGAAGATTCACATCCTCCTGACTGCCCATGCGGGTATAGGCGGCCTTCCCGCCTCTTCTCTCCCAGTCCTTGAGTGGCAAGGTGGCAGGGTCTTCAAGAATGCTCCCCTCGTATAGAGGCACGCCCTCTCTCTCGACAAATCGCCTATAGTAGCTTCCTACCCACCATTCCTCGAAAGTAGTCGGTGCCTGAGACATTATTCTCGACCTTCACTAAAACCGAGCTCGCGTCGTGCCTGCATCAAATCCTCACGCTTCCAAGAGAAAATCCACAACGACCCGGTTGAACTTCTCCACCTCGTCATTTTGCACCTGATGTCCCGAGCGTTCGAAGACATGGAACGCACGCAGATTCGGCAGCATGTCGCGCAACGGATAGCCCAGCTCTTCGATGGGAGCGAATCTATCTTCCTTTCCCCAGATCATAATCGCGGGGATCGTCAGTTGCGGAAATCGGTGCAGCAGACTGTACTGCTGGCGCAAATTCGGATCGGTCTGGAGCCGCTGGCGGTATTTTTGCTGCAGTTTCTGTGACGCCATGGCTTCCGGTTGGGTTGCCAGCTTGAACCGTCCCTCGATGAGCTCGTCCGTAATGCCCGCCTTGTTGGACACGAGCCCCTCGAGGACCGCGCGCATGTTCTCTCGTGTCGGTTCCGAGTCGAAGCGCCGCATGGCCCGCATCCCCTCCGATGGCTTGTGTTCGAGTCCCATGGCGGCCCCGATGGACCCCGAGGCCACGAGCACCATCTTCTTAACGCGATCCGGATGATCGACGGCGTACTTGGCAACTCCATAGGCGCCCATGGAATTGCCCATCATGTACAGCTCCTTGAGGCAGAGGGCATCTATGAAGTCCGCGAGATGCTGAGCGAGGACCGGATCGCCCAATTCGTCCACCGGCTTGTCCGTGAGGCCAAAACCGATGCGGTCGAGAGCGAAGACTTGAAAATGTTGCGCCAGCGCCGGAATGTTTCGCCACCAGCCGTATTCCCCGCTCGAGCCGGGGCCCCCCCCGTGGACGAGGACGAGCGGCATACCCTGACCGGCTACGATGAAACGTGTCTTGACTCCACTTGCATCGACGAAAAGTGATTGGAAAGTATCTGTCGGCGTTGCCATCTGTTCTTACCCTTTCGTTGTTTTTGCCCCTATTTTTTTGATGAGGATGTTCATATTTTCACTTCTGTCTTCGATCGATCATGGGGCGGCGCTCAGGCCAACCTGCGCGAAGGACTCGCCTCTACCTCAGCATTCTTTTGTGCCAAGCTCATGGCAATTTCCACGAGGATGTCCTCCTGGCCTCCGACTGCCCGGCGCTTACCTACTTCTACTAGGACGTCCCGAGGATCGACGCCGAACTGCTCCGCCGCTTTATCGGCATGAAGCAGAAAACTCGAGTAAACTCCCGCATACCCCATGGTCAAACTGGCTTTACCGATGCGCACGGGTTTCTGCATAATGGGGCGCACGATGTCTTCGGCAACGTCCATGATCTTCCAGAGATCGATTCCGGTGCTGTAGCCAAGCTTGTCGAGCACAGCCACGAGCACCTCGGTGGGGGTGTTTCCCGACCCCGCGCCCAGCCCGCAGGTACACGCGTCGAGCCATCGCGCGCCTTCTTCGATCGCTATGATACTATTGGCGACAGCCATCGACAGATTGTTGTGACCGTGGAAACCCACACCGATCTGAATGGCATCGCGTAGAGCGCGCACTCTTTCCCTGACTGTCGGCGGTAGCAGCGCCCCAGCGGAGTCCGTGACCAGCACGACGTCGGCGCCGTAGCTTTCCATGAGCTTTCCCTGCTCGGCAATTTTTTCCGGCGATCCCATGTGGGAGAGCATGAGCATGCCAATCACTTCCATGCCCATGCTCTTGGCCAGTTCGATGTGCTGCTGTGCAACGTCGGCTTCAGTGACGTGCGTGGCAATTTGCGCTACCTTGGCTCCGAGATCCCGAGCCATCTTGAGATCGTCCTTCGTGCCAATGCCCGGCAACAACAACACGGCGAGCTTTCCTCTTTCGATGACCGAAGAGGCGGCATCGAGGAGCTCCAGTTCGGATTGTTTGGAGAACCCATAGGTCATCGTGGACCCTCCAAGGCCGTCTCCGTGAGACACCTCGATCATTTCGATACCAGCCTGGTCCAGCCCGCGAGCGACGCGTGCGACTTGCTCCGCTGTGAATTGATGGCTCAGAGCATGAGAGCCGTCCCGCAGTGTGCTGTCCAGAATATGAATCGGAATTCGTTCGCTCATAAACGAGCCTCCAATCCGTCCTTCTCCCATGTCCCAGCCCTGAGATGTTTGCCGATTTCTTCTCCGACTTTGACCGCCGCCGATGTCATGATGTCGAGATTCCCTGCATACCGCGGCAAGTAGTCTCCCGCGCCTTCGACCTCCACATAGAGCGTTACTTTTTTTCGCTGCCTGCCGGGCAAATCCTCGATCAGCGGCTTCGCTCTCAAGCGGTATCCAGGTACATACTCCTGGATCCGCGCGACCATCTCTTCGATGGATTTCCTCAGTTCCTCCGGATCCGACTCCTCAACAATGCCGTAGATCGTATTGCGCATGAGAATCGGCGGTTCCGCGGGATTGAGCACGATGACGGCCTTTCCCCGCGACGCCCCCCCGATGCGCTCGAGGCCCCGGGCCGTCGTATCGGTGAACTCATCGATGTTTTGTCGCGTACCGGGTCCGGCGCTCTTGCTCGCGATCGTCGCGACGATCTCCGAATACTCCACGGGCGCGACTTCTCGCATGGCGTGAACGAGTGGCACCGTCGCCTGTCCGCCGCAGCTTACCAAGTTCACGTTCGGCTCTCCGACATGAGCCCGGAGATTGACTAGCGGAACAACGTAGGGTCCCACCGCTGCTGGCGTTAGATCGATAGCAATTTTCTGCGCCTCCTTGAGCAGCGGCGCGTGCCGGACATGGGCGCTGGCCGTGGTGGCTTCAAAAACGATCTCAAATTGTTCTCCGTGGTGGAGCAGCCCGTCGATTCCCTCGTCGGTAGTCATCAAGCCCTCCTTGCGTGCCCGGGCTAACCCGGCAGAGTCCGAAATGATTCCCGCCATGAGGGTGGGTTTGAGAATCTTGCTCCGCTTGAGTTTGTACAAAAGGTCCGTCCCGATATTTCCGGAACCTAAGACCGCGACCGGTATTTGTTCCATAACTTCCCCCAGCTACACAAATCGCACGGACACGGCGCCCAAGCCGTCGAAGCAGGCCCGGAAAACATCCCCGCTGGCGACATCGGAGGCCGCCGTCAGCGCTCCCGGCATGATGACTTCGCCAGCTTTGAGGCCTACGCCGAATTTCCCGATGGCGTTGGCGAGCCAGGCGACGGCGTTGGCCGGATGACCGAGCACGGCCGCGCCGGTGCCGGTCTGGACAACCTCGCCGTTTTTTTCCAGCGTCATGCCGATAAGCCTGAGATCGATCTGATCCACCCGCTTCGGAGTAACTCCGAGCACGACTCGGGCCGAGGAGGCGTTGTCGGCGATCGTGTCGCAAAGCTTGATTCTCCATCCCTCAATGCGGCTGTCGATGATCTCCAGTGCCGGAACCACGAACCGAGTTGCCGCTAGAACCTGAATCGCCGTCACGCCGGGACCCTTGAGATCCCGATCCATGATGAAGGCGATCTCCGGCTCGATCTTGGGCTGGATCAGCTCCCCGGCGGGAAACACCGCGCCTTCCTCAATGATCATGTTGTCAAAAATGTGACCGTAATCCGGCTGGTCCACATTGAGCATCTTTTGCATGGCTTTGCTCGTGAGCCCGATCTTTTTCCCGACGACGCTAGCTCCCGCGTTCTTTTTAAGCTCGACTGAAGCTAGTTGAATTCGATAAGCATCGTCAGCCCCGATCTCGGGATAGCGTTCCGTGAGTGGCGGGAGCGTCTTCCGCTCGCGTTCCGCTCGATAGAGCTCATCGGCAGCTTGACGGACTGTCTGATCATTTAGCCCGGCCAATTGAAAGCTCCTTTTCCGTTCCTCGCCCATCATGCCCGGGCGCCTCGAAGCACAACTCTTGGGAAATGGCGGCAGCGACCTTCATAACCACACTCCCGAGCGCCGGAATCTTCTCGCGCGTTAGACGGGCGGATGGACCCGCTACACTGATCGCCCCGACCATCTCGCCGGTATAGTCGCGAATCGGCGCGCCGACGCAGCGGAGCCCGACTTCGATCTCCTCGTTATCCACCGCATAACCGCGCTTCCGAGTCCGCTTGAGCTCCACGAGGAGTTCCTCGGCGCTCTTGACGGTGTTGGGCGTGTATTGTTGTATAGGATGGTTCTGAATAACCTGTCTTACTTCCGCTTCGTTGAGACAGGACAACATCGCTTTTCCCAGCGAGGTACAATAAGTCGGGATGTGGCGCCCCACACGGGAGGGCATCCGTAAGGCGTGGCTTCCCTCTACTTTTTCCAAATACACAACCAGATCGTTATCCAGGATCGCCAGATGCACCGTCTCTCCCGTCTCCTCCATCAGAGCGCTTAGATAGGACCGGGCGATGTCGCGCAAATTGAGCCGCGCAACGGCCTGTTGTCCGAGTTTGAAGAACTTAATCGCCAAACGATACTTGGCGGTTTCCTGGTTTTGCTCGACCAAGCCGTTGTATTCCAACGCCATCAAGATTCGATGCGCGGTGCTTTTATGCAGACCGGTGGTGGCGCTCACTTCACCGACGCTCAGTTCCGGCTTGTTAAACGTGAAGCAATCCAGAACTTCGACCGCTCTATCGATGACTTGGATTCGATATGAATGGTTGAAGAGTTTCTGATGCGCGCGCAGAACATCAGGCTTTCCCGTTTGTCTCATAATGCGGGACACCGTCTTGTAATATCCTTGCCCCACCAAGTATTAAAAATCCTTTTTCTTGTCAACAGTTGTGTTGAAATAGTTTGCATCCCAAATTGAGGGGCTCTCAGCCGTTACACGATCCATCGCTTTCATAATAATCAGATTGACACGATCTCGAGTGGCAGGAAGGAAGTTCTGTTTGCTTCACCGCTCAACTGCTGGTATCAACATTTCAACGGGCAAGCCGATCCACCTATCTGGTATGTTGGTGTTACTACAGCTCCCTCGTGCATCAAATCTCTTTCACAGTAAGAATTTTATTTACAACAAAAACTTTTATGGTGACTGCCGATTATGAATGTCGACCTGCACTCTCATTTTTTCCCGCTGGACGCCTTTCTTAAGGCGGAGAAGTACTCGGGGAGCGCTCCCAAAATTATCCGAGACGCGGCCGGATGTGCCGTGGTCTCCCCTGCGGGAAGGCGCGGAAATCTACCGCAGGGTGCGTATGACGCGGGTGCCAGGATCAAAGACCTGGATACGATGAGGATAGATCTTCAGGCCATTTCTCCGTCTCCGATCCTGCTCTATTATTGGGACTCGCCGGATTCAGCCGCCTATTTCTCGCGCCTACAGAACGAGGCGATTCAAGAAGTCGTTGAGGCCCATCCCCAGCGCTTTGCCGGTCTCGGGACCGTTCCCCTTCAGAGCGTCCGCGAGGCGATTGCGATTGCCGAGGAAGCTAAGAAGCTAGGGTTAACCGGTCTCGAAATCGGCACCAGCGTGGACGGCAAGCAGCTGGCTGATGCTGAATTCGAGTCGTTTTACGAAGCGGTTCAAGACCTCGATCTGCTTTTGTTCATTCACCCTATCGAGGGTGGAGATCAAGATAGGCGGGATCCTTTCGCTGGGATTCTAAACAATGTAGCGAGTTTTCCCTACCACACGACCATCGCCGTTGAGCGCATGATCTTACAGGGGATCTTCGAAAGGTTTCCTAATCTCCGTGTCTGCTTGGCCCATGGAGGAGGTTTTCTCCCAAGCAATATCTGGCGTTTGGACCACGCCTATTTGCAGAGGAGCGAGCTCAGAAAGGCTCTCCCGAAGCGGCCGTCGGAATACTTGGAGCAGATGTACTTCGACTCGCTGGTGCTCTCCACGATGGCGTTGCAACACTTGGTTCAAGCGGTGGGGCCGGAGCGCGTCGTGATCGGGACGGACTATCCCATGGCCATGGGCGATAGGGAGCCCGTCGGTAAGATCGAAGCCCTTAGTCAAATGAACGAAGAAGAGCGGTCCTGTATCCTCGAAAAAAACGCACTCAGGGCTCTAAAACGATCGAATAGAATCGGTTCGACGAGTGGAGTATGAAGCGTTAGGTTTACTCAAGATCTCAGCGGCTGGCCGATGATCGTGCGTGCCGCGTTGTTGCTGCGCGCTCCTAAAAACAACGTGGCGGGTGGTTCGGACATACGATCCTGTAATAGGTGAATGCGCGCAGCAGGGTAGAGCGTCAACCAGTTCTAACTTTCAATGCCGGGGAGTTTACGGTTCTCGGCCAAGACTTTGACGTCGTAGTTCCTGGAACGACCTAGGTTAGATGCTACTGGCCGTGTGATTGCCC
>JAICHC010000045.1 GCA_025922795.1 Candidatus Binatia bacterium
AGCGCGGTGAAAGCAGCATCGACAATCATGGGCGTAGTTGGACCGGTCTCAATGCAAAAGCATCTTTCGTCACGGTTTGCCTTGCTCTATTCTTGGCCCTCTCAGGTAACCGTGACTCGCCTGGCATGCTAGCTCAGTTCACTACTTAGAATTTCTAATACAAGTAGTTTTCGTATAATCCTATTTTCAGCTGTTTTCCTGGCGATATTCTGCGCCGAACGGAAAACCGCTTTTCCGCTGGAATGAGCAGAAAACGAATATACTTTTCCCCACCCGTTCCGCGCGCATGAATCATTCCGACTTGCTTTACCGGAGGTCTTGCGCACTAAGGGGAGATTTGTGACGACTCTGGGCAAACTTGCCGGCACGGAATTCTATTGACGCTATGAACAGCCGGTCATCAAACAGGAGAAAGCCGATGGCAGCGATCGACGCTGACGCGTATGTGATAGAGACGGTGCAGACTTGGAGTCATGTGGAGAGCGGACGGGGTCTGGTCGAATTGCGCCGGTTTAAGGCCGACCTGTCTTTTGCTTAAGCTCAAAGACGCGAACGATCACGTAAGCGATCAAAGCGAACGCGAAAAAGACCAGTAGCAACCAGGCGATTCCCTGCAGTGTCTCGATGATCGTGCGATAGATCTCAAGAACCCATCGGTCCCGCGTGAGTTGAAGGATCTGCGCTTTCTCATCAAAACGGACGGGCGTAATGTACCGCTCAAGCTCCCACACCCGTACGCCCTTCGAGATACCGACAACGTAAATGGCGAATTTTATATACTTCAGCCAAGCAGTACTAATCTCGTCGGTAATGATCCTCTTGAGAATCCCGTCAATCGGCCCCGCGAAGATCCAAACCACCAAAAAAGAGACTGCGAGCGCTACAAGAAACGTGACGATGAGAAGAACAAAGAACATGCGATTTCGGGCCTCCTAACGACTTATTAAGGAGTTCTAAGCATCTAGACAACAGGTTCACTGGACACGAAGGGACGACTCGTTCCAAGCCCAGGCAAAGCGTCTGTAGGTCATCGGCCACCACCCGATCCACGCCCCGAGTGCTTAATTTTGGGCTGGGTGCGAAAGCGTCATTTAAGTCCTGGTGCCTGCGCTTTCCACGACTCGCCCCTTCGTCCCAGTATCTCTACTAACTAACGAACTCCTTAGTATGCCGACGATTATCATCGTTATCGATGCGCGGTCAAATTGCACCAACAGGAGGTTGGTATGGCCGGATTGGCGGCGATTCGCCATGCCGATAAATTCGATTACAAACTCCCGCATATTTGATAAAGTTAAACCACCGACAATCTAGACCGGTTGCGATGTGTGATCAAAAACTCCTTTCACTGGCCAGTGTCTAAATGGCGGATATTTTTATCAGCTACGCCAATGAAGATCGCGATACCGCGGCGCAGCTCGCAGCGCATCTGGAGTCCGCCGGTTGGAGCGTGTGGTGGGACCGGCGCATTCCGGCGGGACGTACTTGGCGTGCCGTGCTGGCAGAGGCGTTGGTCGATACACGTTGTATGATTGTTCTCTGGTCCGAGAATTCGGTCCAGAGCCCGTGGGTTGCCGAAGAAGCTGAAGAAGCGCGCCGGCTGGGAAAGACGCTCGTACCCGTGTTGATCCGGCGGGTGGAGCCGCCGATAGGTTTTCGCACGATTCAAGCCGCCGACCTCACCCGCTGGAATGGTTCCGCCGACGATGCCGCGATTCTGCAGCTGGTTGCTGATCTGAAGTCATTGATTGGGACAGCGCGTGAGCGACCCGCGAAGCGTCATGAGATTTCACCAGTTCATTGGATTGAACCGAACACGGGCTTTCTTGCATGGGTTTCGAACCATTGGCCGAAGGCCGCGTCGGGTATCTTTGCGGTCACCGTGCTTGCCTTGCTGTGGCACAATTGGCCGAGTGCAAAACCGGATATTCCACCCTTGGCGATCGAGAATCAAACCATGGCGAGCACCGCGGCGCCGCGTTTGACCGACTTGTCGGTGCGCGCCGAGCGAAAGCATATTGAGCCTTCAGAGACGCTCAAATTGACGGCAACCGGTAAATATTCGGATGGTTCGGAAAACGACGTCAGGGATGGCATTCAATGGTCGAGCAGCAACACGCGGGTTGCGACCGTTGACGAGCTTGGCGAGGTGAAAGCACTGCGCGCGGGCACAACCCAAATCAGGGCGAAGGTCGGCGATGTGGAGAGCTCCGACTGGACGCTCGGCGTGGCTAGCCTCAATCCGACGATACGGCCTGCCGTGGCGCCGAGTCTGGTAGGACTAAGGATCACCGCGAGCCGCCCTGACTTATTCGAGAACGAGAAGATCGCGCTGCGCGCCAAGGGGAAATATTCGGACGATAGCGAAAAAGCCGTATCGCGGGGAATCGAGTGGCAGATCAGCGATCGCACGATCGCTTCCGTCAACTCCGATGGAGAGCTGCTCGCGCTCCGTCCAGGGAAAGTCGAGGTGGTCGCGCGAGCCGATCAGCTGGCCAGCAACTCGCTGACCCTAAACATCAAAGAAAAACGGCGAATCTCGGAACCGGCGGAGAAAGTTCTGAAAACCGGCGAACCGCCCGCGGTCAAAGACCCTGCTCTCACAGAGCAATCCAAAGCGAGCGTCGCGTCCCATATCAGCCGCGCCGAATCTTTTCGTGAGCAAGGAAACTATGCCGCCGCGTTGGCCGAATTGGAAAAGGCCAAGGCGATCGACCCGGCCAGCGAGAAGATTCGCCAAGAAATCGATCAGACAAAGCGCGCTTGCAATGCTGAAAAACTCTTGGGTAGCCAACCGAACTGCTAGATCGTCGGCGCGGGCAGCGCGCCTCAACGTGCGTGTTGACGCTGGCGTTCGGCGCTCTCATCGCGCCGCGCCCGGTCGGTTTCTTCTTCCAATCGAAAACCCAGCCATTCGGCGTTCGCTATGACGGTGGTCCAATCACCGGGCCGGGCAGCCGTTTCCTTCATGATCAGCTGAAGCTGCTTACGTATATCTTGCGCAGGATCCCAAAATTTTCCCTGCGGTGCGTTTCTAATGAAGTCGTCCAACCAATCGCGCAGTCCGGTGAGCGCGCCGGTGATCTCTTGGCTGCCTCGTGCTGTGCGCGCTTCGGTGTTTTTCGCTTGCCGCGCGCTTTCGGACCGAAGCTTCTTTAGCTCGTTCACCAGAAAATTGTCCGCCCCGTTGGTGCGCAACTGGATTTCTGTTTCCCGGGTGAGATCAAAGGCGACGCCGCGTTCACGCGCCAGGGTCGCGAGTCGCTTGGGCTCCACGCCTTCGCGAAGCGCATAAGCGACTTCCTGTAAATTGAAAGCATTGCTCGGCGCGCGCGGCGCAGCAGGACGGAGCAAGGTCAAGGCTAAATACATTCGCGCCATGTGGTCTTCTCGCAGATGAGAGAGCGCCTTTTCGAAGGCTTCTCCTGCGGCCTCGTATCGGCCGGCATTGTAATGAGCCCGGCCGACGTAAGTCCAAACGCTTCTTCGCGGCAATACTGAATCGGTGACGAAGCCCGGATCGTCACGCGCGACGCGGTCGAAGTATGTGAGGGCATGATCGGGCTCGCCTCGTAGTAACGCCTGCCGCCCCGCCGCGAATTCACTTTGCGATTCCAGCGCGGCGCACCCGCTAAGCAGCAGCATCCACGCATAAAGCGCGCGCAAATATTTCATGGAATTGCGACTAGGATAGGCGCGGAGCGGCGAAAACACAAGTTTGCAGCTTGGCAATCAGTCCCTGTCTTGCCCTGGCGCTCGCGCGGGTCAAGTCACGCGCACACGACCCGGACGTTGTTGTCGCTGCGGTTGTGTGCTCGCAGGGTCTCTGCTAAGAAAAACTGAGATCCCCCAACATGCGTTTTCCACCCACGCCCTGGTTTGTCGCCGGTGTCGCCTTTATCGTTCTCGGTTTTTCACGCGGCCTTCATTCCTCTTTTGGCGTCTTCAACGTTGCCTTGCTCGATAACTTTGGCTGGAGCCGCGGCGCTACGGCGGGGATCTTTTCCATTGTGCTCAGCGTCGATGCTCTTTTGTCGCCGCTTGCCGGTCATCTTCTCGATCGCTACGGCACCCGAAAGATCACCATGGCCGGCTGTTGTGCGCTTGTGGTTGGGCTATTTTTAAGCAGCCGGGTGTCGGCGCTTTGGCAGTTATACATTTGCTTTGGCATCCTGCTCGCCGTCGGTTTTACTTTCACCGGCATGGTGCCGCATGTGTTCTTGATCTCTGAATGGTTCTCCACTCGGCGCGCTTCGGCGATCGGGTTTGTCTATGCCGGCTCGGGCGTCGGCATCATGATACTGGCGCCGCTCAGCGAATGGCTGATCTCGCATTATGGCTGGGAGCGCGCCTTCCGGCTCTACGCGGCCTTAGCGTTAACCGGTCTATTGCCGATAGTTTGGCATTACTACCAACCCGGGCCGCACGGAGAACGATTGCGCCATCGCGCTGAGAAGAACGATGAACAAAAACCATGGACCGCGAAGTTGGCGCTGCAGAGCTTGCAGTTCTGGCTGTTGTTCATCGCACGTATCGCCGCAGCTTGCGGCACGACAGTGATTGTGACGCACCAAGTCGCCCATGTGTCCGACGTCGGGTTCAGCCAATTTCTGGCGGCTTCCGTGTTTGGCCTAGCCGGCATCACCAGTAGTTTCGGCAGGGTGATTTTCGGCTTCGTCGCCGACCGTCTTTCAAAGCAGGCGGCCTACACGCTCAACATCGCTATGACCGTCGTCGGTGTGGGCGCTCTGATGATTCTGCGCGATCCAAGCCAGACCTGGCTGCTTTATGTCTACGTAATCTTTTTCGGCATCGGTTTCGGTTCGCGCGCGGTGATCTTCTCCGCGCTTACCGCCGATATTTTTTCAGGCAAGGGCTTCGGTTCGATCCTCGGCTATTCCACTGTGGCGGTCGGCGTCGGCGGCGCGCTCGGCTCGTACCTGGGCGGCGCTTTTCACGATTGGACCGGCAGCTATCTGGTCTCCTTTGCGCTCTCCGTCTTACTTCTGGCGCTTTCGGATGTTTGTATCTGGATCGCTTCGCTCGGCGCGATTGCCGGCTATGATGAACGGCTCTGGGGGCGCTAGAGATTGAGCGACGCGTGTCCCTCGCTTGAGGGTCAGCAGCGAAGCTGGTAGCGTTCATTCGGAAATCGACTGAGGCTTTCACCCAATGGACGCTCGACTGCGCCACGGGATCGGTTTATTCAACGCGGGCCAATTCTTCGAGTGCCACGAAGTTCTCGAAGGCCTTTATCAGGAAACCGGTGAAGAGAATAAACCGTTCCTCGAAGGCTTGATCCAGCTCGCCGCGGCATTTCGCCTATTCTGCGACTTTGGCGAGACCCGAGGCCCGGTACGGATGATCTATCAAGCGCTGATCCGATTCGAAAACTATCAACCGGAGTTTCTGCAGGTCGGCGTTCAAGAGCTTTGCCGAGCCGCCGAGGCATGGGCGAAAGCTGCGGAGGCCGGCGCCCCCAAGCCTTCCGCGACGGACATTCCCAAGATCAAAGTCCAACGATTCGGCTTCTTCTTATGACGGCCACCGTGCTCGCGGATCGACTCGCGCGATTCCTCAACGGAACGTGGAACGGCAGCAAACGCGTTCAAGGGCTTCAGGGCGGCGCACGCGCCTATGTGCTGTCTTTGATCGCCGCGCGCGCCGACCGGCCGATGCTGGTTATCTCCGCCGGAGCGCGCGAGGCGGAGACTCTATACGACGATCTCAACTTCTTTCTCGGTGAGGAGCGCGTGCCGGCGCCTATCCGTCAGCGGGTGCATCTTTTTCCGTCCTGGGAAGTGCTGCCTTTCGAGAATCTCTCGCCTCATCCGGATAACATCGCCGGCCGCCTCGAGGGACTTTATAAACTGGTTGAAGATCCGGCGCCGATTCTGGTCACGACCCCCGCCGCTTTGATGCAGCGGGTGATCCCGAAGCCATTGCTGAAGACCGCTTATCTTTATCTAATTGCGGGGCAGGATCTGATGCGCGATGGATTGCTCGAGCATTTGGTTCAGTGGGGTTTTCAAAACGTGCCGCTGGTCGAGGAGCGCGGCGATTTTAGCGTGCGCGGCGGCATCGTCGATCTGTTCCCGCCCGGGTACGGACGACCGCTCCGGCTCGAATTCGACGGTGATCGCCTGGAATCGATCAGAGAATTCAATCCGTCGACGCAGCGAACCGAGCGTGTGCAGGAAGACATGCTGCTGCTCCCGATGAAAGAATTCTCGCTCAAGCGCGCCGGAATGGATGAAGCGCTGCGCCGCTTGGATCAGCGCGCGATCGAACTCGAAGTCGAACGCCGGGAAAAAAACCGCCGGCTCGAATCGTTTCGCGCAGGCATTGCTGTTCCGGGCATGGAGTTTCTAATTCCGTATTTTTGCGGTCCCCTCGTCCCGCTGTTTTCCTATCTGCCGCAGAATAGCTTGGTCTGGCTTGACGGGGCCGACCGTGTCGAAGCCGAAGCGGAGCGATTTGGCAAACTGGCCTGGGAGCGCAATCAAATTGCCATGGAAGAGCGCCGCCTGGTAGCGCCGGTGGAGTCGCTTTATCTCAATGAGCACGAGTGGCGCGCCGCGCTGGCGCCGTTGTCGCTGGTCCACGGTGAATCTCTGACCGTAATGACTGTCGCGGAACAGGCGCAAGCCGCAACTTTGACGGTGGAGTCTTATCTGACCGCGGACGTGCGCCAGGAATCCGCGCTACACGGCAAGGACGCCTCGCTCGCACCGTTGCTCGACCGGCTGAAAACTTGGCAGGCGGAGCGGGTGATTTTCGTGGCGCCGACCAAAGGGGACGCCGGACGGCTGAACGAGCTGCTGAGCCACTACGATCTTCATGTGCCGATCGTCGATGAGCCGGTTCCGACGATCGTGAAGCGCACGGAACTCAC
Source organism: Candidatus Binatia bacterium (assembly GCA_025922795.1). Next base: position 6,896 of record JAICHC010000045.1, read on the forward strand.
CCGGGCAATCGTCTGCGGTCATCTCAATCAGAGCTTTCGTCTGCCCGAGGCGCGTTTGGTCTTTGTCACTTTCGATGAGATCTTCGGCACGCGTAAGCGCCAGCCGGCGATTACGACGAAAAATTATCCGAGTCATTTCCTTACCAGCTTAAGCGAGCTCAAGCAGGACGATTACGTGGTTCACCTGGACCACGGCATCGGCGTGTACCGCGGTCTTAAATTCATGAAAGTCGCGGATCTCGAGGGCGAATTTCTCCACCTGGAGTACGCCGGTGGAGATCGCATGTATTTGCCAGTGGACCGCATCAACATGGTGCAGAAATACATCGGCGGTGACGGAGCCGCTCCGGCGCTCGATCGCTTAGGCGGAACGTCATGGGAGAAGGTCAAAGCGCGAGCCCGCAAATCGATTTTCGCGATGGCCGAAGAGCTGGTTCAACTCTACGCGTTGCGTGAGGCTCGTGCAGGCACGGCGTTCGCCGCGCCGGACAACATGTACAAAGAGTTCGAGGCTGCTTTCGAGTATGAAGAGACGCCCGACCAGCAGCGCGCCATCGACGAGACACTGAACGGCATGCAAGCCAGAAAGCCGATGGATCGGTTGGTTTGCGGCGACGTCGGCTATGGCAAGACCGAAGTCGCCATGCGCGCGGCGTTTCTCGCCGTCGAAGGCGGCAAGCAGGTTGCCGTGCTGGCGCCGACGACGATTCTCGCGCAGCAACATCTGCAGACCTTCCGCCATCGCTTCCGCAACCATCCGGTGCGGGTCGAAATGGTGAGCCGCTTTCTCACTAATAAAGAGGTCAGCCAAATCTTGGAAGACACGGCCAAGGGCAAGGTGGACATCGTCCTCGGCACGCACCGCTTGCTGCAAAAAGACGTCGAGTTCAAAGACCTCGGACTGGTGATCGTCGACGAGGAGCACCGTTTCGGCGTCGTCCACAAAGAGCGATTGAAAAAACTGCGCCAACTGGTCGATGTTTTAAGCCTCACGGCGACGCCGATTCCACGCACTCTGCACATGTCGCTCGTCGGCATCCGCGACTTGAGCATCATCGAAACACCGCCGGCGGATCGCCTGGCGATCCAAACCTACGTGACTCGCTACGACGAGAGCTTGATTCGCGACGCGATCTTGCGCGAGCTCGAGCGCGGCGGCCAGGTGTTTTTTTTGCACAACCGGGTCGAAACCATCGACCGGCTAGCGTTCAAACTGGCCGACTTAATTCCCGAGGCCAAGATGGCGGTGGCTCACGGCCAGATGCGGCCGAAGGAACTCGAGAAAGTCATGCTCGACTTTTTCGAGAACCGCACACAAGTCTTGGTGTGCTCGGCGATTATCGAGTCCGGCCTCGATTTTCCCAATGCCAACACGATCATCATCAACCGCGCCGATCAGTTCGGCCTGGCGCAGCTCTACCAATTGCGCGGCCGGGTCGGCCGCTCGCATCGCCACGCTTTCGCGTATTTACTGATCCCGGGAGAAAAGGCGATCACGGCGGACGCCGAGAAACGGCTGCGGGCGCTCCAGGAGATTGACGGTCTCGGCGGCGGGTTTAAGCTCGCGCTTCACGATTTGGAGATCCGCGGGGCGGGCAATCTGTTGGGCGAGCAGCAATCCGGGCAGATCACGGCGGTGGGTTTTGAGCTCTACACCGAGATGATGGAAAACGCGGTGAAGGAGCTCAAGGGCGAGGAGGTGCTGCCGGAGGTGGATCCGGAAATTCGCCTAAGCATGCCAGCCTATTTTCCCGACAACTATATCCCCGACGCCAATCAGCGGCTCTATTTTTATAAGCGTCTCGCGAGTCTCAGAGACGGCCCCGAGCTCGAAGAGCTGAAGGAGGAGATCAAAGATCGCTTCGGCCCCTATACAGCCGTGGTCGAGAATCTTTTTTTGGTGATGAACCTGCGCCGCGTGTTGAGACAATTTTTGGTGCAGCAGATCAGTGTCTCCGAAGGTCAAGTGTTTCTGCTGTTTCATCCCGAGTCGCCGGTCAAAGTCGAAAAACTCCTGGAGATGATTCACAAGCAAAAACATCGCTTCCGCCTCTCGCCCGACGGCCGGCTGTCGTTTAGACCGAAAAGTCAGGATTGGGCGACCTTGATGGATGAAGTCGCTGAATTGTTGCGCTCGATCACCGAAACGCCCGCGGTGCCAAAATTCACCGAGGCTTCACTTCACTTTTAAAGCTAGCTCGTCTGAACGACCGGTCGAGGGTGACGGGGCATTACACGAGGCTGTCAGCACTTCGAGATGACCGCTTTTGGACGCGGTTTTGCGTCGCGGGAGTTTGGCTTTTAACACCGAGTATGGTAATTGACAATATCCTTTCCGTTTGAACTGAGACGCGCATGATCACGGTCTTGCTGCTGGTTTTTCTGTTTGCCCTTCCCTACGCTGCGCGCGCCACGGTGATCGAACGACTGATTGCCGTAATCGACGGCGAACCCTACACGCTTTCCAATATCAATGCTTACGCGAAGAGTAAGATGGGCCGCAGTTTTCCGTCCGGCGATCTCAACCCAATCACTGCGAGCGATCAACAGGTGCTCGAGCAGTTTCTCACGGACAAGCTTCTAGAAACGGAAGTGCGCGAGGCCGGAATCGTGGTCAGCGATGCCGATGTCGAACGCTACATCGAACAGGTGAAAAAAAATAATCAGCTGTCCGATGAAGATCTCAAGCGGGCCCTAAGCCGGGAAAACCAGACCCTGGCGAGCTACAAAGCTTCCGTGAAAGCCGAGATGGAAAAGAGCGATCTGATCGATCGTCAGGTAAGAAGGAAGATCACGATCAGCGACGAGGATGTTGAGCGCTATTACAAGCTCAACGCCAAGAACTACCGTACCCAGGAACGCGCGCGCATTCGCCATATCTTGCTAACGTTAGCGGAAAACGCACCGTCCGAGCAGGTGCAAAGCGTGATCGCGAAAAGCAAAGAGCTTTATCAGCGCATCGCGGCGGGAGAGGATTTTGCAGCCTTGGCGCGCGAGTATTCACAGGGAGCCGGGCAAGCCGACGGCGGCGATATCGGTTGGGTGACCCGCGGGACTTTGATTCCCGGTATCGAAATCGCAGCGTTTGAAAAATTATCCGTCGGCGCAGTGAGCGAGCCTTTCCGCACCAGTATGGGTATCCATATTGTAAAATTGGAAGAGCGCGATGCCGGCAAGCCGGTGCCGCTCAGCAGCGTTGCGCCGCGGATTAAACAAGAGTTGCTCAATAAAGCCTTGGAAGAGCGCTTTGCCAGGTGGGTCAAGACCGATCTGCGGCGCAAGCATCGGGTCGATATTAAGATCGCCGGTGTGGTGTTCAAACCGGAAGACTCGAAAGAGGGCACGGTCGACACGCTGATGGCGAAGTCCAACCGCTCCTTGCAGCGCGAGGACCGCTCGTTTTTGAGCTACTTAAATCCGCTCTCCTATATCGTCAAAGAAACTCCCTTCGAGGAAGAACCAAGTAACGACCGGAAAAATCCCTTGCAAGGGAAGAACGTCGTCAGTGTTCTGGGTGTTCCGCTCTTTACCACCGACGCCGTGGAGGATG
>JAICHC010000046.1 GCA_025922795.1 Candidatus Binatia bacterium
AATTCAAATTGCCGCATCGCAGCATCAACTGGTTCAAACAGGACGACGAAGAGGTCGACTGGATACCGCCACACAATCTAAAAATTGAGCGGGTCGCGCCGGGACTAAGCATAGAAAAAATGCTTGTGGAGGGCGAGATCGACGCGTTGATCCATCCGGAGATAATCAGGCCGATCCTCGAAAAGGATACCCGTGTCGAGCGGCTTTTTCCCAAGTATCGCGATCTGGAAGTAGATTATTACAAGCGCACCGGGATTTTTCCGATCATGCACACCACCGCGATCAAACAAGAGATCGTCGATCAACACCCTTCGGTGCCGATTAATCTAATGCAAGCATTCGAGGAATCCAAGAAGGTCGCTTACGAGCGGATGGAAAACCCGCGCATCGTGCCGCTAGCCTGGTTCCGCCATTTCTGGGAGGAACAGGAGGAGCTTCTCGGTACCGATCCGTGGGAGTACGGTCTTGGCGAAATCAATCGGAGAGCACTGCAAACTTTGATGCAGTACTCCCAGGAGCAAGGGCTCCTCGGACGCCAGATGAGTTTAGACGAGCTGTTCATTAGCACTGAAGCGCATTCATAAGCATATGGAAATCGCAATCATTGCCGGCGTCGGACCTGGAACCGGAGCCGCTCTAGGGCGCGCCTTCGCGAAGGAGGGTTACGCGGTCGGCCTGCTTTCACGCCATGCCGATTCGAGTCAGCCGGTCGCTGAAGAAATCAATGCTGCCGGTGGTAAAGCGCTAGCGGTTCAAGCGGACGTGACCGACCGCCGGAGCGTTCGAGCGGCGGTCGCGCAAATTCGGCAGAGTTTCGGATCGATCACGGCGCTAGCCCACAATGCGAGCGGCTACGGTCGCGGCGAATTTCTGCAAATGGACCCGGAACAGATTCGCCAGTCGTTCGAAGCCAACGTGATGGGCGCGGTTCATCTTGCTCAGGCGGTCATTCCCGACATGCTCAAAGCGGGCCATGGCTTTATTTCACTTACCGGAGCTACGGCGGCGCTCCGCGGCCGCGCCGGCTTCGCGCCGTTGGCGATCGGCAAATCCGGGCTTAGAATGCTTGGCCAGTCCCTGGCCCGTGAGTTCCATCCCAAGGGAATTCATGTCGTGCATGTGATTGTCGACGGCCAGATCGACACTCCCAAACTCCGCTCCCGGGAACCCAATCGCTCGAGCGAATCCGTCATCCCGCCGAGCGCGATTGCTGACGCAGTGATTGCTTGCCTGCGTCAACCCCGTACCGCATGGTCGCAGGAAATCGATCTCCGGCCTTTCGTCGAGACGTTTTAGCGTCCCGTCTGTAAGATTGATCTTACGACTAGATTGGCGTAAATTTTTGGAAACCCATCATACCGGTGCAGAATGAGGCCTCGGCAAAACTCCGGCGAGGGGAGGATGTAATGTTTGGCAAAGGGGTATTCCAAGAAGAAGAAAATCTGCTGCGCGATATTATTCGGAGCATCGATAAGAGAGTCGATTACTCAGCGAAAGAGGGGGAAGGTTCGCGCTTCACGATTCGCGTCAAGCTACGCAATCACGAAGCTGACGTTGTGCTTGACTTGGAAGATTTAAAAGCCGCCCAGACCGACATGGTAAGGCGCCACCAAATTCGCCAAAAAATTAAGGCGCGCTGCGATCACCTCGATAAATCCCGGTACGGTGACGATGTACTCGGCCTAAAATCCGCGAAAATTTTGCGCGCTACGCCAAAGCCCGAGGCTCCCGTACACCGGAGCGGATTTGGACGCGGGCCACGACGATAAGCAGCAACCAGACTGAGGGCTTCCCGTTCGTAGTCGTTTCGCAACGATCGCGAGCTGGGTTCAGAGATCCAGCCGAGGGGTCTTATGCAAAAAGCGCAGCTTATTCGCGACGCATTGGCGCAACATGGCCAGCTCATCATGCCCGGCATCTATGACGCTCTCAGCGCAAAAATCGCCGCACGCGCTGGCTTCGAGGTCCTATTTATCACCGGCTATAGCCTATCCGCTACGCTCCTCGGCGAACCCGATTTTGGCATTTTGACTCAGACCGAAGTCGTTGGCGCCGCTCAACGGATATGCGCGGTGGTCGACACGCCGGTCATTGTCGATGCGGATACAGGATACGGCAATGCAATTAATGTGATTCGAACCGTCGAAGATCTGTTGCGGGTCGGTGCGGCCGGAATCTTTCTTGAAGATCAGGTCTGGCCCAAGCGCTGTGGCCACATGAAGGGAAAACACGTAATCCCCCGTGACGAGCACCTCAAAAAATTAAGAGCAGCTCTCGATGCCAAAGGCGCCAGTGATTTCTTCGTCGTTGCCCGTACGGACGCGCGCCAAACGCTCGGGCTTGATGAGGCGATCGAACGCGGGATCGCTTTCAAAGAAGCCGGAGCGGATGCGGTTTTTATCGAAGCGCCGGAATCAAAGGAAGAAATGCAAAAAATCGCGCGCCAGGTACCAGGTCCACTGGTCGCGAATATGCTCGAACGCGGCGTAACGCCGCTGATGGGACCCAAAGAACTCAAAGACCTCGGATTCGAATTGATCGTATGGCCGTTGGCGCCGCTCTATTCCGTGGCTAAATCCTTGACGGATGTCTACACCACCTTGCGGCGCGACGGCTCCACATTGGCGATATTAGAAAAGCTCATGCCTTTCAATGAATTCAACGAAATCGTCGGCTTGGAAGAAAAGTACGCACTGGACAGTAAATATAAATCTCAAGAATGATGACTTCTGCTGTTGTAAACAATTTTGGTCTTAACTCAAAACATTAGAGCCTCATCGGCATTAAAACGTAAAGATAGCTATCGACGCCGACCTTGCGAATCACGCTCGGGCTAAGCTCGTCCTTAAGTTCTATATCGATCTCGCCATCTCCGCCAAGGACACCCAAAACATCGATCAAATAACGCGCGTTAAAGCCGATTGAAAGGGCTTTACCGGTGTACTCGGCTTCAATCTCCTCGACCGCTTCGCCTAGATCCGGATTGTTTGCCGAGATCGCCACTTTGCCATCACTAAACTCCATACGAACTCCCTTATAGCGCTCACTGGAAAGAATCGAGACGCGGCGCAATGCCTGGAGAAGCTCATCGTGTTCAAGTTTAACGATGTTCGGATTGCCTTTCGGGATGACTTTTGTATAGTCAGGGAAGTCACCGTCGATGAGCCGCATAAAAAGCTCGATCTTGTCTTTGGTTACAAGACCCAAATTTTCCTTAAACCCCATTGAGACCGCGTCGTCCGTGCCGCTCTCCAATAGCTTTTTAAGTTCCGCTAATCCTTTACGCGGCAAGATCACCCCTTTGTTCAGTCCGAAAGTCCCGACGGCCCTCTCTTCAAAAGCCAGCCGATGACCGTCTGTAGCCACCATTCTGACATTCCCACCCTGGCCTTGCTCAACAAAGACACCATTTAAGCTGTAGCGCGTTTCATCCGTCGACACGGAAAAGAGCGTGCGCTCGATCATTTCGCGCAGCGCGGACGCCGGAGTGGTCGAAAGCGTCTTACCATCGATTATGGGGAATTGCGGAAATTCTTTCGCCTCGATGCCGACAATTTTGAAAACCGATTTACCGCTGCGAATTTCCACCCAATCATTATCCAGTCGTTTTAACTGAACCTGCTCGCTTGGCACTTCCCGGATAATCTCATAGATCTTCTTTGCATTAATTGTGATGGATCCTTCTTTAGCGACGTCGCCTTCGACTTCCCCTCTTACGCCGACTTCCAAGTCCGTTGCGGTGACTCGAATCGACCCTTTGGCCGCTTCGAACAGAACATTGGCGAGAATGGGCATGGTGTTGCGCCGTTCCACGATGCTTTGAGTCCAATAAAGCGTTGCGAGAAGGCTCTCCCGCTTGGCTTTAATTTCCATACTTCCTCCCTGTCACTTCTGTTGTTCTAAATATATATAAAATTCAGAAGTAATAGTAGAGGCTGTGAATAAGGCGGGAAACGCGTTTTGATAAAATAAATCGCGACTATCAGATGTGGCCAAGTTTGACAGGTTAGTATTCTTTTCAACGTCTCATGACAGCGAGGACAAGAGATCCACAGCTTTCCACAATTAACAATCCCCACTAATCACAAGATACCCACACTACTTGCGAACGTTTAAGTTTCGTTCGAGCTTCTCAATCGTCGATTGCATATGGGGGTCTTCTTTGATTCTTCTTTCGATGGTTTTGGATGCGTGGATGACTGTGGAGTGATCGCGGCCGCCAAACTTATCACCAATTCCCGGAAAAGAAGCTTCGGTGTACTTGCGGCAGAGATACATAGCGACCTGACGCGGCAAAGCGATGTTTTGGGTCCGGCGTTTTGCCTTTAAGTCTCCGAGCTTGATATTGAAATAATCACAGATTGTTTTCTGAATGTTTTCAACAGTTACTTCTCTCTTCGCGCCATTTAAAGTATTGCGCAGCACGTCTTTTGCCAAATCGATGGTGATCGCCGCTTTGGTCAGGGATGCAAAAGCGCCCAGCCGGGTCAGAGATCCCTCTAACTCGCGAACATTAGAATCGATGTTCGATGCCAGAAATATCGCGACATCGTGGGGCAACTGAACACGTTCAACTTCCGCCTTCTTTTGCAGGATCGCCACGCGTGTCTCCATATCGGGCGGCTGGATATCGGCGATCAAACCCCACTCAAATCGATTCCTGAGACGATCTTCGATTCCAGGAATCTCCTTGGGGAATTTATCGGATGTGATGACGATTTGTTTATGAGATTCGTACAAAGAATTGAAGGTATGAAAAAATTCCTCCTGAGTGCGTTCTTTGCCGGCGATAAACTGGACATCATCGAGTATCAAAATATCCACGTTTCTGAATTTTCTCTTAAATTCATCCATCTTGTCGCGTCTGAGCGAGGCGATCAACTCATTCATGAAAGATTCCGAGCTTAGATAAGCGACCTTTAACCCGGGCCGGTGAGCCGCCGCTTGGTGGCCAATGGCATTGACCAAATGAGTCTTGCCCAGTCCGACGCCGCCGTAGATAAATAGCGGGTTGTAGTTGTCGCCCGGTTGGTTAGCCACCGCGACGCAGGCGGCATGGGCAAACTGGTTGCTCGCGCCGATCACGAAATTTTCGAACGTGTATTTCGCTACCAGATTGCTCAGTCGCTGCGGCTTATCACGTTCCTTGTCGTCTTTCCGTACAACTTTTTCCGATGTGGTAAGCTTTGCTAATCGTTCGTTAACTTGAAAACTGATTTTTACGTCATGCTTCGCGGCTGAACTCAAAATACGTTCTAGCTTGTTGGCATAATGTTCGGTGAGCCAGTCGCGGAAAAATTTGTTGGGGACGTCAAGAACAAGATCGTTCTTATTCCGGGAGACGAAACGGATCGGAGCAATCCAGGTCTCGAAATTTTGCGCGCCAATTTGATCTTTAATATCTGCCAGCGTTTTTGCCCACAGCTCACTCATAATCACACCGTTAATTCAGTGGAAATCTACGACAACGTGAGAAAAAGTTACACACAGAGTTATCCACAGCTGTGGATAACTCAAAAGTTCTGGTTGCTTCCGTGAAGCGAGGATGCGCAATCGTTCGGATGACAACGGAGACCATCGATTTGACACCTCAGCTGAAAAAAATTTCCACCAACAGGTGTTGTGGAAACTTTTTTCGCACCCTACCGGAAAGGAAATTGAGGGCGACGCGATTTATTCGGAAGCGTTGTTAATAGTCCTTTTCAAATTTCATTGCAAGAAAAAAAGAACCCCCCAAAAAAATATTTGCCCTCGGCAAACGGTTGACAGTAGAACACCCCGATGTTAGCAACGATTTCGCCTCTCCATGTCTCGCTCAACCGCAATTCTCCGCCGCGCCGCAAGAAAGATTCCGGGGGGCGTAAACAGTCCCGTTCGCGCCTGGAAAGCGGTTGGCGGCAATCCGGTTGCCATCAACCGCGGTAAAGGCAGCTACGTCTTCGATGCTGATGGCAAGCGTTACATCGACTTGGTCGGCTCCTGGGGGCCGCTTATTTTAGGCCACGCGCATCCGCAAATCGTCCAAGTAATAAAAGAACGAGCAATCAAGGGTTTTACCTTCGGAGCGCCAACCGAAGCCGAAGCGAGCTTGGCCGAAGTCGTGTCGCACCTCATGCCGTCGATCGAAATGCTGCGCACCGTCAGTTCCGGCACTGAAGCGACCATGAGCGCGATCAGGCTAGCACGAGCTTTCACCGGACGGCGAAAAATCGTGAAATTTGACGGTTGTTATCATGGCCACGCAGACGGATTGCTCGTCAAAGCCGGCTCCGGCGTGGCGACCCTTGGGCTGCCGGACAGTCCGGGCGTTCCACGGGGTTTTGCCCGAGAAACGCTGGTCGCGATCTATAATGACGTGAACTCGGTACGAAAAATCTTTGAAAAATACGGCAATCATACGGCAGCCGTTATTGTTGAACCGATCTGCGGAAATATGGGCGTGATTCTGCCGCAGCCGGGATTTCTCCAAGGGCTGAGGGAAATGACCCAGCGAAAGGGGGTGCTGCTTATTTTTGATGAGGTGATCACCGGCTTTCGTGTAGCCCTGGGCGGAGCGCAAAAAATCTTCAACATCACGCCGGACCTAACCTGTCTCGGCAAGATCCTTGGTGGCGGGTTTCCGTTGGCGGCTTTCGGGGGAAAACGTAAGATCATGAATTTGCTCGCGCCTTCCGGTCCCGTGTACCAAGCGGGAACATTGTCAGGTAACCCGATTGCTGTCAGCGCCGGCTTGGCGACCCTCAAACTGCTATCACGGCGCGGAACTTACACGGCATTGGAAGCAAGAGGCGGGAAGCTCGAGACCGGTTTCAGGGCGGTTCTCGCAAAACATAACATCAAGGGAACGCTCAATCGCTTTGGTTCCATGATGACTCTGTTCTTCGGGGTCGACCGCGTTAATGATGCGAACGATGCGCGTAAATGTGATCGCCAGCAGTTTGCACGTTTCTTTCACGGCATGCTGCGGCGCGGGGTGTATCTTCCACCGGCGCCGTTCGAAGCGATGTTTCTTTCCCTCGCCCACTCCCCAGCCGACATAAATGCGATAATTCAAGCCTTCGATGAATGGGCGGCGACGGAAAGGTAAACTTGATCGCCTTAATACGTCGTGCTAGAAGACTAGCACAGTGGGGAATGTGGCAGGTCGTCCCAACGGCCGGCGAGAAAACCAAAGTCCCTTCCTGCGCCGGGCGGGCCTTTATCTAGGAGTAGCTTTCGAACTACCAGGCACTATTCTCGGCGGTATGGTAGTGGGCTATTTCGTAGATGCGTATCTCGGCAGTTCTCCGTGGTGCCTAATCGCGTTTACCGCGATGGCTTTTATCGCGGCGTTTGTAAGATTAATACAGTGGGCAAGGTTTTTTGCGCGCGAGCGTGATGGAAGCCGCAGCGAGGAAGACGATTCTCAGGATTGAGCTGTGGCACGGAAGCTTGCTGCTGATACTGCTGGCGATATTTCGACAAACGAATTGGGTGGAACCCAGGGCTCTACTCGTCGGCGGTTTTTTTATGGGGGTAAACTTCTTGTTGCTCAGCTTGGGTGTCGCTTGGGTGCTTACGCCCCTGGCGAGCAAAGGTCGTGCGAAGGTCGGTATTAGCTTACTCGTCCTGAAAATCGCAATTTTTCTTGGCCTCTTGATTACGCTGTTTTACGGGTTCGACCTCGACCCAATATCATTCGCTGTCGGCTTCTCGACTTTGATCGTGGCGATATTTTTAGAGGTAGTGTTGCGAGCCATCCGAGCGGGCACTTAGGGAAAAATGGAACATCCGTTTACGTGGTATAATTTGCTGCCCGAAGCTTTTAAGCACGTCATTGGCGATCACACATTCTTTGCTGTAGTAGCTGCCCTCCTCCTACTTTGGTTCGCCTTTCGCGCTCGCAGCGCGTTGGCAAACACAGCCGACGATCCGGAAGTTCCCGTGGAAAGTCTAGGCGCCCGCAATGTAGTGGAACTCTTGCTCGAAATCGTGGTGGTTCGGCAGAGTGATGCCATTATCGGCAAACAGGGCAGAAAATACGTTACCTACTTTGCCACTTTTTTCTTTTTTATTTTGTTTGCGAACCTCATGGGTCTCTTACCCGGATTCGGTGCACCGACGAGCAATCTCAACACCACCTTGGGATTAGCCATCGTATCTTTCATCGGCTATAACCTGATCGGCGTACGCGAACAAGGCATAAATTACATCAAGCACTTTTTCGGTCCGATGACGAGTCTGCCGGGCCAGAGTGTGATTACAAAGATTTTATTCCTACCGTTGTTGCTGATCTCAGTGGTCTTTTTCTTTATCTTAGAGGCTTTCTCGCATGGCTTTAGGCCAGTCTCGTTATCCTTGCGTCTATTTGGCAACATGATGGGCGACCATGAGGTCATTGGCGCTTTCATCGGCCTGACAAAGGTGGTGGTTCCGGTCGCCTTTTACCTTATGGGAACACTGGTGTCGGTAATTCAAGCCTTTGTATTTATGTTGTTGAGCATGATCTACGTCGCACTTGCGATCAGCCATGGACACGATGACGAACATGGTCACGACGCGCAGCGATCACATCACTAAGCGATCGGCCGCTCGGTAGAGGATGAGGACAGAGGAGTGGCAGGTATGAATCGCTGGAAAGGAGAAGGGAGTGAAAAGGTTTTTTGTACTGTTCACCGCGGTTTTTATAACTGTGGTGGCCACTGGCGTAGCTATGGCCGCTGAAGGCGCGGGCGTTGCGGATCCCAAAGGCGTCGCAATCGCAATTTCTGCAGGTATTGCCGTCGCAATCGCCGCATTTGGCGCCGCCCTGGGTCAAGGACGGGTCGGTGCGGCGGCGATGGAAAGCATCGGGCGCAATCCGAACGCGGCCGACAAGCTCTTCTTGCCGCTGGTCTTAACACTAGCTCTGCTGGAAGCTTTGGCGCTTTACGGTTTTGTTATCGCGATTATCTTGAGCGGCAAGATTTGACGCTTCATGGTCGTAGAAAAAGGGCGGGAAGCAGATGCTTCCCGCCCTTTTATTTTTGTGCGCCCGGTAGGGCGCAGAGCTAGACCAGTGGGTGAGAAGAAGATTGCGTCAAATGTTGTGGCGGCAATGGAAACGAAACTATACCCGCGCCGCACGTCTGATACAGCGAGGGCTCCCTAGAGAGCGTGCCTTGAAATCAGCCGGAAATGGGCGGGGGCATGGTGGAACTCTGGGCATCGCATATGAATGAAGCGTTTCCCAAGAGATATTTTGATCAATTGGGGCTTGTTTAACTGCTTAATCAGAAGCGTCGGGTCTTAAAGACGGCTTGAACCGCCGGATACGGAACCGTACGTCCGGTGGTGTGGAAGGACGGGGCTAGCTTCACCGGCCAGCCTCTCCTACCCGATTGGCTAACTCAATTTTGAAAAGATGCACCTGGGTATAGCGTAATAATTCCTCCAGGGTGTGTAGCTTGTAGGCTCGCTCGTAATAAATCTCCTTAATACCGGTGTTCACCAGAACTTTGAGGCAGTGAATGCAGGGCGTGTGGGTGATGTAGATCGCTCCTTCTTTTATGCTTGCGCCGTTTTTGGCCGCCTGAGCTATCGCGTTCATTTCAGCGTGAATCGTCCGGAAGCAGTTTTGCTCAATATCGCCGTTGGGCGTTTTAGACTCATAGATAAGGCATCCGACGTCGGTGCAGTGAGGCATTCCTGCCGGAGCGCCGTTGTATCCAGTGGCGAGAATGTTCTTATCGCGCACGATCACGGCGCCGACCTTGGCCCGGGTACAAGTCGAGCGCTCCGCCACCTGGCGGGTGATAGTCATGAAATATTGGTCCCAGCTTAGCCGTTCGCTCATTAATTCCCTCCGATGTTATGCACCGAATGTGACCGTAACTTTATCGCCTATCTTCGCACCGGTGGTTTTTTGTGCGTTGCCCCGGTAAGCGGCGATCTCGAGAAGTCCCCAGCTGTTGATAACGGCGACGAAATCCCCGACTGCGGCGGCGCCGTAGCTACGAGATAGACCAGAGACACAAACGGCACCGATGGCAATCTCGAGGTGGTCAACCACCGGTCCCGTCAGATCATGGCTCTCTATATTTGTAAACAGATTGCCGAAGGCGTCGATGTAAACGATCTCCCCTTCGAGGGTTTTTTCACGCCGCCGAGGCTTGGACCGAGCCAAATTAAGAAAGGTAGCTGATTTCGGCCCAAACGCCGCAGGCGCAACACCGAGCGAAAGGTGAGCGGCAGCGGGCGCGAAAATATCACGCCCATGAAAGGTCGCGCTGGCGGGTCGCAGCTGGTAAATTGGATTGGAAAGTTCCACGATG